>CAZCRV010000146.1:0-5526 GCA_964501175.1 uncultured Clostridium sp. | reverse complement strand
TAAGAGGCGGCGAACGATGAAAAGTGACAAAATAATATGGCATAAAAGCAAAAAAAGAAGGCCCCGGGGCGAGCGGATGCTCGCCTCGGGGCTGGGTGTGTATAGATTTGTTTGAGTAGGGCAATAAGCAGGGAACAGCATCAACTTGTCCGCCCAGTCCCCCCGCCGCCCCCGCCGCTGTAGCGGCGGGGGATAAAATCGTTATTGCTTGTTTTGGCTTTGCTTGTGATTTCTTTCTTTTTCTCTTTTGGCTTGTTTGACTTGTTTTTTTCGAAGTTTCTTACGCTTTTCTTGTTCTTTGCGTTTCCGTTCCTGTTCGTCATGCGCTTGCATTTTATAATAAAATGCTTTCAATGCAATGCATTTATCATCGGGGAGGTGTTTCACAAGTTCCTCGCAGAGTTTATCCGAATACTTAAAGCGAATGGTGCCTTTCTTGCTGCGGATACGTGTGACCTTCCCAATGTACTTTCCGGGATATGGGTGTTGCGACATGTAAATGTAAGTTGTTTCATCGCCACGAAATGTCATGCCTGCGGAAACCTCGTTGTCCAAATTGTCAACTCGCAAGTATTCTATTTCGTCATATTTTAGTGTCACCGAACGATATCCCGGACAGATCCATTTGATGCGATCCTCATAAGAAATCAAAATTGCACAGCATCGATCTCCACCACCGGGAATGTAGTGTATGAGGAGAGCCAAGCCGGTTATGATAAAGGGTAAAGAAATAGTTGCTGCTAAAGCCTGCATATCTTCGGGGGAGGTTGTCAAGAACTCATGGTAATGAAATAATAAGTATGACCAACATGTTATGTGTGTTAGGATAGCAATAGCATAAATTGGAAAAAAAACAAGACCTAAGAGTATTCCATTCCAGTTGTCCCAATATGTATTTTTCATCCTATCACCTCACTAAAATACTGCTTGCCGGAATTGTTTGCAAGCCATGATGTAAATGAAGAAAGCAATTCTTCCGGCAATAGCATAGGAAGATGTTTCATCGATCTTTTAAAAAATCGCACTTGTTGTTTTTTTGTAACAGGGGACGGTTCTCTGTTACATTGTTTTCCCTAATACTATAAAGGATTTCTCATGTCGCGCGTAACGGGGGACAGGCCCTTGTTACACCGCGGTTTTGGCTTTTTGTGTCGCGTTCGGGTGTATCGCGGCGTAACAACGCTCCGTCCCCGGTTACACGCATCCCCGAGCGGTCACCCAAGCGTGTAACTGTGGGGACGGCTTTTCATTGACCGTTTGCAGGGGCTGGCGCCCTCGACAGCCCGCAACTTGGTTCCGTCCACCTGTTACGCGCGGCCTCCATCGGGTATATTATACCATAAAGCCTTTAACTTGTCAATACACATTGTGCAACATGCGCGCAGGCAGCCTTCATCGAGGCATGAAATGACCGCATGCTGATCCATACAGGGGTGGCATGCTTTAATTTTTTGTGAATTTACAGAAAAACCCATTGCGCAAATCAAAAATTTGTGGTATAGTAATAATGTATTACCATTTCCCTTGCCCAAGCAAGGGGTGAAAGGAGTAAAACATGGATAACAAGAACACCGGTACAATCGTACTGACCGCGATCATCAGCGCAGTTTCCGCCGCAGCTCTGACAGCAGGCATTATCTTTGCTGTTCAGAACAGAGACAAGATCAAGGCAACCGCTGTCCGCGTTAAGGACAAGAGCGTTGCTGTTGCGAAGAACATGAAGGCAAAGCTGCAGAGAAAGAAGAACGTTGAGATCGACGTTGATGAGAGTTATGAGATTCCCGAGGAGCTGAGCTTCGAAGAGGGCGATGCAGATCTGGAGATCGTGACTGCTGAGGAATGATTACAAATAAAAACGGCCATTGCTCACAATGGCCGTTTTTATTTGTCTGATGAAAAATGAAGAATGGACGTCGAGGGCGCCGTCCCCTGCAAATGTTTGCATTGGGATTTCGAACTCTGCACTCTGCGCTCTTCATTCTTCACTTATCCCCGTCTCCACAGCTCCTGCAAGGCCTCCAGCACCTTGAAGCGGATGCGGTATTTGACCTGATCGGTCTCGGTGATCACTTTGTACTGCTCCCCCGTCAGCCCCACCGAAATAAACGCATCCTCGGGGCTCTCGTCGTCCTCGGCGCTTGCCGCCGACAAACAAAGCGGCGGAAACAGCACGCACCACCAGTTCTGCCCCTCGGCCTCTCCGATGCACACGCGCAAGGAAACGTATCTGCCGCTGGGAAAGCAGCAGCTTTCATAATTGCGCGTGGGATAATCCTCTTCCCCAAGCAAAATGGTGACCGGATAATCGTACCCCTGCTCACACACCACCGCCTGCGCCGCTGCCTGCAGCTCGTCCGTATGCGCTTCGATGATGGTAATGGCGCTCTCGCGATCCGAGCAACCTTTCAGCAGGGGCTCGGTGACGCGCAAAATCTCATCGCGCACCTGCAGCTTGAGTGCCTGATCCTCGTCGCTGTCCGAGTTGGCCAGCACGTGTAGCCGCACCACGCTGTCATAAATCTCCTGCTCACCGTGCACGGGCAGCACGCTGATCAGCGCAAGAACACACAATAAAATCAAACCGCCCGTAAGTATCCTTTTGTCCATAAAAATATCCTTCCCTTCGATTCATGGTTTGTTCTTTGACAAGCCTATGATTTCCCCGGGAAGGATATTTTATTCAGATTTTTGCAAAGATTACTCCTCTGAATCCTCGTCCAGAACCTCGTCGTGGAACTCGATGTTCTCAAGGATCTTTGCAATGCGCGCGCCGTGCTCTACCGAGGCGTCCTCGATAAAGGTCAGCTCGGGCGTCATGCGCAGATTCAGCGTTTTTGCAAGCTGGGTGCGCATATAGCCACTTGCCTGGCGAAGTCCCTTCGCCACATCCTTTTTATTGCTTGACAGGCAGGAATAATACACCTTTGCATACTTGAGGTCGGGCGTGGTATCCACGGCCGTGACGCTGACGAACGCATCGCTGACACGGGGGTCCTTAACGCCACGCAAAATGACCATCAGCTCCTTTTGCATCTCATCATTGATTCTGCCTCTTCTGTAATTTGCCATATTGTCTCCTTATCGTTCATTGCGCCAAAGAAGCGCTCTTTTTTCGTTTTTTCTGCACAAAATACACGATCAGCCAGGGCGTATACATGACCGCCACGATGGCCGCGATCAGCACGGGGTACCCGTACAGATGGTTTCCCCAAAGCTTTTCGAAAAATACCAAGGGTGCCACACCGCCGGGGTTGCTCAAGAACATGAAATTCTTGCCAAGCCACACGTTGACACCGTACACCGGGATTGCAAGCCCAAAAAGCAACCCAAGGCTTTTCGGCAGATCGCGAAAGCGCGGCTTCATATCCCCGCAAAGGGTCAGGATCAAAGGATAAAGCAAAAGCAGGATATGTACGGTCGAGCTGTGGATATGCATGAAATTGAGCAGCGGCAGCTTGGTCCAGTTGGGCAGCAACAGCGCCGCCAGCGACGACGGGATGCACACGGTATAAAGGAAATTATCCAATATCCGATACGGTTTGATTGCATGGATGGCGATGATGAAAATATTGATGCTGCAAAGATGAAGCGGCAGGTATCCCGCCGTATATTTGCCGATGGCCAAAAGCCCGATGATCTTATAAAGCTCATCCGCCACGATCAGCGCAGCCAGCACGCGACAAAAGATCCTTCTTCCCTTCTCGTCCAGCTTTTTGTAAACGATACAGCCAACCACAGCCAGCTCGACCGCTAACACAAGCCAGAACAGATGCGTCGCGTCAAACGGCTGAAATCCAACTCCCTTTTCAATGGTGTCCTTTGTTTCAAAAAAATATTGAAACACGATCTTTTCCGTCCTTTGTCGTATTTTTCGAGTGTATTGTATCACAAAGTCAAGCGCTTGTCAATGTTTTTATCTCATTCCACGCGCAAAGAGAACGCAAATGCGGGCAGATTGTTGCCGTTTCGCAGATCGGCATACTCGGTCGATACGCGGATATTGTACGCATACGATACTACGTTCGCATCCGCGCCCTCGGGCACGTCCAAGGTCACATGACCGCGCGTATCAATCACGGCGCGCACAGGTATCTGATTGCCCCGCTCGCCCAGCGTAAAGCCCTTGACCTCTTGCCCAATACTATCCTTGGGCGACTGACCAAGCACGCAAAGGCCGTCACCGATGTCGGTAAAGGCAACCGTGATCTGCTTGCCATCAGCCGATCTTTGCGCCATGGTGGGCTTGGGAGCGCGCGCGTCGTATTCGCTGCCGATACGGTATTCGCGCGCAAGCGCCAGCTTGGCAAGACGCATAGCAAGCTCATACTTGCGGGGAGAATGCGCAAAATCGGGATGCGTGTCGGGTGAGCCCAAGTCCATGGCGGGCGTCAGCGTGCTGTTCTTGATGGTTGCAAGCGCATCCAGCTGCTTGATGCGCACGGTATCAAGGCTTGCAAAATAGGTATAGCACTCGTCGCGATAGTCGGAGAGCTGCACGTTATAGAAGGGAAAATCATGCCCAAAGCGTGTGCGCTGGTCCTCGACCAAGGCAGCAAGCTCCTTGTCGTAGATCGGAGCTCTGTCCGGGAAGCAGCCCTCGCTCTCGCCCTGGAAGAAGATCTGCCCCTTGAACTGCAGTGGCACGAAGGGATGGATGAGCGAATTGTAAAAGCCACCCAGCGGCACAGCCACCGTGGTGGTATATCCAAGCTCGAGAGCAAGCTCGGTGGGCATCAGCTCGCGGATGCAAGCACCGCCCGCGGCCATCATGATAAGTCCCACGGGAGCATCGATATAGCGCAAAAGCTCCTTGCCAAAGAACCAACCGATGGCCGAAAAGGTATGCGCGGCACTCTCAAGCGGCAGCTGCCAGCCCCAATCGGGGCAGATAACGTCCGGCTGCGGCTCTCCGCAGCATTCCTGATGCTCAAAGGCATACTGGCGCGTTTGCGCAAACAGACGCAGCGGCTCGTCCTTGTCGTACCATTGCTCGGGCGCCCAATCAAGGCAGCCGCCAAGATTGTGCTCGGCGTTTGATTGACCGCCGATCATCCAAACGTCGCCCACCAGCACGTCCTCAAATACCGTGCTGTGCCCGCGATCGTCGTAGATCACCATCTGCTTGCCTTCCCACACCGCGCTGTGCGGTACAAAGTGCAGCGTCCAGCGGCAGCCATCGCCTACGGTGGCACTCACTCTCTCGCCCATAAATTCACCCGAAATCACAGATCCGGGCGTATCCGAAAAGCCCCAGATGCGAATGGGACGCTCTCTCTGCAGCACCATGTGCGAGCCAAACGCGCCCGACACCTTGAACGCGGGCACGCGCCAACCGCTCTCCAGTGCCTGCAGCTCCTTTTCCTTTTGTCCGGGCAAAGCCATTTTATTTTCCATTTTAATCCCCCTGCCGCCTTCGGCGGCTCAAATAGTGATGAAAACTTCACTGCGGAGCTTTGCTCCAAAAATGGGTTGGGACCCATTTTTAGGTGAAGTTTAAGCGTGAATGGTTGAGTATAAAGGAATATA
>CAZCRV010000145.1:0-5528 GCA_964501175.1 uncultured Clostridium sp. | reverse complement strand
TGAATATGTGTTGGATACCGCTTGAAGATATACCTAACAAGAGCATATATCCCCCTCAAGCGAAGGAGTACATTATGAATCTGCCCGATGAGATCGTGTACTTCGTATATAAGGAGTAAGATATGGACTTTGAACAACTCGCAAAAATAGAAAACGAAAGCGAACGTGTTAACAGAACCTATGACATATTCAACGAGGACGCAAGGCTTAATCATTCCAAAGCCGCGCGGGTTGAATTTCTGACCACCGTTCGCTACATAGAAAAATACTTGAAGGATGGCGACAAGATACTCGACGTTGGTGCAGGTGCAGGGGAATACAGCCTGTATTTTGCCCGCAAGGGTTATGAAGTCTCGGCGCTTGAGCTTGCCGATGCCAATATCGCGGCCTTTCAAAAGAAACTAACCCCCGAGGACAGGATCGATCTTGTGCAAGGCAACGCGCTTGACCTCTCCCGCTATGCGGACAAGTCGTTTGACGTCGTGCTTCTGTTCGGCCCGCTTTATCATCTCCACAATGATGCGGACAAACAGAGATGCATCAGCGAAGCAAAACGTGTCTGCAAGGATGGCGGTAAGATATTTTTCGCTTTTATTTCCAACGACTTTGTTTTTCTGACCGAGTTTGAATACGACGTGAATTATTTCAGCAATGGTGACTACGACAAGGAAACCTTCAAGCTCCACGATTTTCCGTTTGTGTTCCATACGGTTGGTGCTGCGCGAAAGCTTCTTGTCGACGGCGGCATAAACGTATTGCACGAGGTAGCATCCGACGGTGCATCCGAGCTTTTGGCGGCAAGGATCAACCAAATGAGCGACGAGGACTACGCGCAGTATCTTCGCTATCATTTCTACGTCTGCGAAAAGCCGGAGCTGCTTGGCATGACCAATCATTTGCTGTTTGTGGGAGAAAAGAAATAAACGGAGAAATCTCATGGAAGAAAAACAAAAAGTTCAAGAAGGTGTGATTCACTCCATCCTTGCACTATACGGATTAGATGCTGCCTTCAGCGAACAAAGGGAATACATAAACTACAACGGAGAACACGGAGACAATCTTGTAAAGGTGATTTTGTCCGTTCTTCTTGACAACGGGAAACGTGTTGTTATAAAGATTCTGCACGAACAGGATGACCTACTCAAAGATCGTGCCAAAATTGAAAAGCAAAGTGCTTTTTCGGAATTTTTAAGGCAGAACGGAATCAAAACGCCCAAGCGATACATGGCAAACGGAAGATACTGCAATGAATACATCTATCACGATCTTCCGTGCAACGTTACTGTTGAGGATTGGTGCGGCGATGAAATTACGGTAATCAACACCGATATTGCTTACAAGATCGGTGAGCTGATGGCGCGGATGCACGTTTTGTCCTTGGAAAATCAATGCGAGATCGGATGCAATACGCTTTTTTCGGCAGTATACCAAAATGACGTTGACGCTTTTCCGGACTTTTGCGAGATCGGAAAGAATGAAAAGCTTGACCAAACCATCGTGGAGCAAATCAAAAAGCTGCACGACGAAAAGTTGGAAGTGGTTCGTTCCGTTTGGGAGAGCCTGCCCAAAGCAGCGGTGCAGGGGGATATCTCGGTCAACAACCTTGTTTACAAAGAGGGTGAGCTGGTCGTTTTTGACTATAACAATGCGGGCGACGAGGTGCTGATTTCCGACCTCGTACTGGAAGGGCTTTTGACAGCTTATGAAATGGATCTGCCCGAAGGAATAGATCAAAGTTACCGTGAGAGGCTCTTTCCCGCGTTGCTGGACGGCTATCTTTCCGTCAGAAAATTAAGCGAGCAAGAAGCGAACGCTGCGTGGACCGTGTATACGCTCTACCATTCTCTGTGGTTTTCCAAAGTCGTGTATAACTATGATTCACTTGAAAAACTGCTGGAGAGTGAAGATTATGCCGGGGCAAACCGCCTGCTTACACAAATGCTTGCAGATATGACCGAGGTCGATGACGGAAGATTTGGAAAATGATTGAAAACTGCTGACGGAGGAATTTTGACATGCTTCAAACCAATGCAAAAGAATTTTGGCAAGCCGTGGACGCGCTTGTCTTTGCGGGCAAGATCGTGATCGACCGCCCGCGCGGCAGCGCGCATCCACGATACCCAAGCGTGATCTACGAGGTGGATTACGGATATGTACAGGGCACTTCCTCCATGGATGGCGGTGGTATTGACGTCTGGCGCGGCTCTTTGCCCGCAGATCGTGTCGATGCGATCATCTGCACGGTGGACTTGCTCAAAAGGGATTCGGAGATCAAGCTCCTGATCGGCTGCACCGAGCAGGAGACTGCTTGGATCTATGCGTTTTGCAATGAGTCCGAGTATATGAAGGGGATTCTTGTGAAAAGAGAATAGGGAATAGGAAAAAGCCAACGCCGCCAAGGCGTTGGCTTTTGATTTGTTGGGGTGTTAGGCGAGAAAACCGTTTTCGTTCTTTCTTTGGAGAAGTAGGCCAAAGAAAGAACCAAAGAAAGGCCGTTTGAGGAGTTTCGCCTCTGCGGAGGCGACCAAGGGCGCTGCCCTTGGAACCTGCGACCTTTTTGAAAAAAGGTCGATCAAAAACTTTCATCCTGCTATGCGTATCCTAATTTGACTTCGCCGCCAATTTCCGCACGAAATCGTTGATCTCGTTGCCCACCTGCGTGACCTCGTCCCAAAATTCCTTGGCGGTCATACGCGAGATGCCGTAGCTGACCGCAGAGAACTGCAGCAATCTGTCTCCCGTCACCACGCGAATGCTGTAATCGGGCCCCAGGTCGTGCATGATCTGCTCGATATACGCGTCCGCGGTTTGATCCTGCCTTGTATACACGATGCGGTAGCCGTCGTGCCTGATCTCCGAGCCTGCGCCGTCCTTGACTAAGTACGCGTCAAACACCAGCAGTACGTCGGTCTTTGTAAAGGCGTGGTAATTGCTCATAATGTCCATCAGCGTCTCGCGCGCCTTTTCAAGGCTGTAATCGGCAATTTCCTTAAGCGCGTCCATGGAATAAATGACGTTATAGCCGTCCACGATCAAGAGATTCTTGGGAATCTTGATCGCCTTGGGCCGCTTGGGGGCTTTTCCGTTGGCGATCGTGATTTTTGGCTCTGTATACTTTTTGCGGCGGATCGGGCCAAACTCGCGCAGCATAATGGCCTCCAGGTCATCGTCGCTGAGCTCGTATTTTTTGGAAAGCGACTTGACCTTGGGAATGACTGCGACTGCGCTTTGGAAAAGGTTAATGCCCGCGTCCAGGTGCTTATGCGCGTCCACCTCCTGCCAGGGGATGACAACGCCCGCACCGTGCGAGCAGAACACCGAGTGCGGCGTATTTTCAAGGTCTCCCTCGGGGTCGTACGCGGCTTCTGCAATAATCTCGTCCGCGTTATGGCAGGGCTCGTAGCCGTCCGAGGTGCAGAATAGTCTGCCCGCGCCGCGCGTATAGGCGATGACCTCGCGCGTGTAATCGTGCAGCGTGGCAACCGGGCCGCGGCCAACGATTGTGGTTATTTCCTCGTTGCCCGACTCCACCTCGAATTCTGCCGATTTTGCCTGCAGATCGCTCATAGCTCGTCCGGTCATGCCGCTCGGCACCTCTAAGCGGAACTTGTAGTAAGGCTCAAGCAGGGTGCATCCCGCTTTCATCAGCCCGTGTCGCACCGCGCGCAGCGTTGCCTGGCGGAAGTCGCCGCCCTCGGTGTGCTTGAGGTGCGCCTTGCCCGCCACCAGCGTGATCTTGGTATCAGTCAGCGCAGCGCCGATGCGCGTGCCTCGATGCGTTTTTTCGTAAAGGTTGTAAAGGATCAGCCGCTGCCAGTTCAGATCCAGGTTGTTCTCAGACACGCGAGAATCAAAGATCAATCCCGTGCCCTTGGGTTGCGGCTCGAGCAGCAGCTGCACCTCGGCATAATGCCGCAGCGGCTCAAAATGCCCCACGCCGATCGTTTTTGCGGCGATTTTTTCTTTATAGAGAATTCTGCCCGCGTCCAGCGTGCATTCCACCGAGAAACGCTCCGAGATCAGCCGTTTGAGCAGATCGATCTGCACCTCGCCCATCAGCCGCGCCTCGATCTGCCGCAGCTCCTCGTTCCACCCAAGGTGCAGGGAAGGCTCTTCCTCCTCCAGCTCCTTGAGCTTGGGGAAATAGACGTTGATATCACATTCGGGTGGCAGATTGATGCGATAAGAGAGCACGGGCTCCAAAATCGGTGCGCAGGTATCTGCCTCCAGTCCAAGTCCTTGCCCGATATAAGTGGCGGAAAGCCCCAGCACTGCGCAGATCTCGCCTGCACAGACTCTGTCCACCTGCTCGTACTTATCTCCCGAGTAAAGCCTGAGCACGCTGACCTTTTCGGCGTATCTCTTTCCGTCTGCCGAGAGATAGACGATCTCGTCGCGCGCAGACAGCACTCCGCTTGTCAGCTTGATATAGGTCAGGCGTGAGTTTCCCGTGCGCGCGATCTTGAACACTCTTGCGCCAAAGCCCGTGCCGTCATAGACGGGAGAGAGGGTATAGTCGTCCAGCACCTGCAAAAGATAATCCACGCCTTGCATGCGAAGCGCAGAGCCAAACAGGCAAGGGAACAGCCTGCGCTGCGAAATCAGCGCGGCAACGTCTTCCGTTGCAATCGGCTCGCCGCCAAGAAAGCTGTCCAGAAAATCCTCGTGCACAAGCGCAAGCCGCTCGTCAAGCAGAGCCTTGTCTTCGTCCTCGTAGAATGCGCAGATGCGCCCGTCCAGCGCACGTGCCAGCTCGTCCGCCATTTCCTCTTTGAGCTTGATGGCAACGTCGGTCTTGTTGACGAAAATCAGCGTGGGCACGCCGTAATAGGCAAGCAGCTGCCAGAGCGTGCGCGTGTGATTCTGCACGCCCTCCGTGCCGCTGATCACCAAAATGGCGTAGTCCAAAAGCGAGAGCGCGCGCTCAGCCTCGGCCGAAAAATCCACGTGCCCGGGCGTGTCCAGCAAAATGAAATCGCAGGCCTCGGTTGAAAAGCGCGCCCGCTTGGAAAACACGGTAATGCCGCGCTCGCGCTCCATGGCGTGCGTGTCAAGATAGGTGTTCTTGTGATCCACACGCCCGAGTGTCCGTATCCTTCCCGAAAGGTAGAGCAACGCCTCGGAAAGCGTAGTCTTTCCCGCATCTACGTGCGCCAATATCCCGATGGTCAGCTTTTTCTTCATAGCGTGCTCCTTTCGTAAAAATCACTCCAGTTATTATATCACATTCGGGGCAAAAATACAAGTTATCGCCGCCATTTTTCGCCAAAGAGCGCAAAAGACTTGCATCACGGCTTTTTCTGTGCTATAATACGGTATATTTCTCGGATCATCGCAAAGGAGAACAATATGAGACAATTTCAGATTCGAATATATATTAATAGTTAAGGAACTATTTGCAATTCACATAGATTGTTTTACGGAGGAAATTAATATGCAAGGGTTAAAGCGAACGATCTGCATGCTGCTGAGCGTGATGCTGTTGGACATGATGCCAATGACGGCGTTCGCTGCAGAGGGAACAGAAT
>CAZCRV010000144.1:0-5561 GCA_964501175.1 uncultured Clostridium sp. | reverse complement strand
TATTTCGCAACCACCGCTTTTGAAAACGGATTTTACTTTGGCAACTTACTATTTTGAAAAATTCCTTGATATATTTGAATTTTCGTTCACAAAAAGGTTGACAAATGAAAAATTATGTGATACAATGTTTGCGTTCATATAATCACGCAGTCTGTTTTTTATATTGAATGTAGGATTTTTCTGAGGGATCACGCATTCAGTACGAAAGAGATTCTGTGAGATCGAGATGAAACAATAAACAAAATTTCATAAATGGAGGACATATTTATGAACAGAAATTTCAGATCCATTCTTACTACGGTAATGTGTCTGGTTCTGGTTGCCCTGATGGTCGCAAGCTGCGGTCCTAAGGATCCTGATGAAGGCGAAGTGAACGCGCCTGTTGAGCAGTACGTTCCCAAGCAGGCCGAGTACAACACCACAACCACCACCATGCCCAGTAACTGGAATGAGCTGACCTATGCGGACAACAATGATACTCAGATCATGAGCTACATTGGTTCTTCTTTCTTCGATTACGACTATAAGTTCGAGAACGATCAGAAGTTCAACGCAGACGGTTCCATCAACAAGGACGCTATCGTTCCCGGTGCGTACACCACCAACTATTCCGCAGCTACCAAGCTGGAGGACGTTACCTCCACTGTTGACGCTAAGTGGGGCTACACCGATGCTCAGAAGGCAGAGGGCGGCTACGCTTGGAAGATCACCCTGCGTGACGACCTGAAGTGGGATGACGGTACTGCCATCACCGCTGAAAGCTTTGTTTACACCATGAAGCAGCTGCTCGACCCCGAGTTCATGAACTTCCGTGCAAACACCTACTATGACACCCTCAGACTGAAGAACTCCAAGGAATACTTCTTCCAGAATCAGGAAGGTACCTATGAGTCCGTTGGCGGCCAGGGCTACGCTACCAACCAGGAAGCTATCGACGCAGGCGAAACCCTGTACGTTGATATCCACAACCTGTGGGGCGCTGCGGGCTTCCTCGATGAGAACGGCAATGAGGCTCCCCAGTGGGTAGCTATCACCGACGAAACCGTTTACTCCAATGCTGACGGTTCCGACTACATCTCCGGCGCTATGCTGTGGGGCGGCTACGCTTCCATCCTTGAGCCCGGTGCAGGCTATGATTCTTACGTTGCAGTTTACGTTGAGAACAAGGTTCGCGACGTAGCTTGGGAATCCGTAGGTATCTACGCTGAAGGCAACGCAGTTGTTATCTGCCTTGATAAGGCATACTCCTTCCTGAGAGAAGACGGCAGCCTGTCCGTATGGGCTCCCTACTACCTCTCCAGCCTCCCCCTCGTTCACGAGGCTAAGTACGAGGCTTCCAAGATCGCTCCCGCTAACGGTGCAACTCTGTGGACTTCCAACTACAACTCTTCTCTCGAGACCACCGCTTCTTGGGGTCCCTACAAGCTGACCCAGTTCGAGGCAGGCTCTCACTACAAGCTCGAGAAGAACGAGAACTGGTACGGTTGGAGCATGGAGCAGTACAAGAACCAGTACAACATTACCGCTATCAACTGCCGTAAGGTTGAGGAGTTCGCTACTAAGTGGATGGGCTTCCTGAACGGTACTTACGATGACGCTTCTCTGCAGACTGAGAACGTTGCTGACTACCTCGACTCCAAGTACGTTTACTTCACCTCTACCTCTACCGGTACCTTCGGTATGCAGCTGTACTCCAACCTCGACGTTCTGAAGAACAGCGAGAACAACAACGGTATTCTGGCTATCCAGGAATTCCGTCACGCATTCAACCTTGCACTCAACAGAAGTGACGTCGTTGAAAAGATCTGGCCCGGTACCGCAGTTCCTTGCTTCGGCCTGATCAACGTTGCTTACTACTATGATATCGAGAACTCTCCTGAGCTGGAAGACGGTGGTCAGTATCGTAACACCACCATCGCTAAGGAAGGTATCCTCCGCGCTTACGGCTTTGAGCAGGGCGCAGACGGCAAGTGGTCCAGCGGCGAGCTGACCAACCTGACCACCGACGATGCTTACGACGCACTGACCGGTTACAACCCCACTCTTGCTAAGGAAAAGATGAAGGCCGCTATCGACATTCTGCTTGCAGATCCCGACAAGTACGGCTACGATTCCTCCAAGAACATCACTCTCGTTTACGGTTCCTCCGCTGATACCGACAAGCAGAGATTCAGAGCTGAGTACCTCCAGGGTATCCTGGATGACCTGACCAAGGGCACCGCTCTTGAAGACAAGATCGACATTGTATTCGACGCATCTGCAGGTTCTCAGTGGGCAGAAGCTTTCCGTACCGGCGCAACTCAGATCGGTTTCGGTTACGGCTTCTCCGGTAACGCATTTAACCCCTTCGACATCATCGGCGCATTCGTTAACCCCGATGACTCCCTGAACTACCACATGTACTGGGATACCTCCGCTATTGATATGACTCTGACCATGCCCGCAGGCGACTACGAGGGTGCAGGCCAGACTATCACCATGAGCATCCAGAACTGGTACTACTGCCTGAACGGTCTCGCAGCAACCGAGAACCAGCCCAAGACCTACAACTGGGGCGAAGGCTTTGCTCCTACCGAAGCAAGACTGGTTATCCTCTCCGCTCTGGAAGAGGTTACCATCAAGGAGTCTCGTTCCGTTATGCTGATCGCTAACGGCGGCGGATCCTTCCTGGGCGCTAAGTTCTCTTACTTCTCTGAAGACGAGCACACCTTCATGGGCTTCGGCGGCCTGAGATACATCCAGGTTGAGTACACCGATGCTGAGTGGGCAGAATTCGTTGCGGCTAACAACAACGACCTCTCCACCGAGTACAAGAAGTCTGAGTAATTTAGGTAACGATTTAATAAATCTTTATTAAGTCATAAAAGAGGCGGTGGGCGAACTCCTTTCGCCCACCGCTGATTTCGCCTTTATCGTGCTGTTTTGAAATACCAAAAACAGCTCTCGCTATAGCCGAAGAGAGACGAACTTTCGTCCTTTCGGCGAGTCATTTCCTTGTTTTTGAGAAGCTCGCCTCTCTTTGGCTATATCATATGCGCGGATTTGAGCTGCTGAAAACGTAACCTTATCGATTCCCCCGCGCAAGCGTTTGCGCACCTCTTGCAAAAATCCCCCGGAACCAAGATTTCGGCGCGGTGTGCAAGAACTTTGACTTTGCAAAAAACAAAAACAGAGGAGAGATACCTATGTATATGTTTAAATATGTGACCAAGCGTCTGGGTTTGATGATATTTACATTCCTCATCATCTTCACGATGTGCTTTGTACTCATCAAGCTGCTGCCCATTCCTACGAATGCGCTCCCCGGACAGGATCCCGAGATCGTCATGAAGACGCTGGAGGGCAGAGGCTGGATCACCAACATTCAAGAGGGCGCCAACGGCGTCTGGACTTATGATAGAGTGCCGATCCTGATTCAGTACGGTAACTATATCAAGAGAATCGTCACCCAGGGCGACTTCGGTATCGTCACCACCTACGGTGAATATCTGAACATGAACATCTGGAAGGTGTTTGTCAACCATCTTCCTCCCACAATTCTGATCAATATCTATTCCACGCTGATCGGTGTCCCGATCGGTCTGGGCCTGGGCATTATTGCTGCACTCAAGAAGAACAAGTGGCAGGACCAGGTCATCAACATTTTCATCATTCTGTTGATCTCGGTGCCTTCCATCGTTTTGGCTTTGATGCTCCAGTACATTATCTGCTTCAAGCTCGGCTGGTTCCCGCTGACCATGTCAACCAGCGACCAGTACTTTACGTGGGAAGTATTCCATTCCATGCTGCCTGCAGTATTTGCTCTTTGCCTGGGCTCTATTGCGGGATACGCACGTTACACCCGTGCAGAGCTTTCCGAGGTTCTGACCGGTGAGTTCATGCTGCTTGCAAGAACCAAGGGCCTGACTAAGAGACAGGCTATCTTCCGTCATGCAATGCGTAACTCCATGGTCGTTATTTTCCCCTCCATCCTCTCTGAGTTTGTCGGCGTTCTTTCGGGCTCGCTGATCATTGAGAAGATGTTCGCGATCAACGGCGTGGGCGGACTTTATTTGAACTCAATTACATTCCAGGACTACGATTTCTTCATGCTGCTGTCCGGCTTCTATACGCTGGTCGGTCTGACTGCAGGTATCGTAATCGACATCAGTTACGGGTTTATCGATCCGAGAATCAGAATGGGGGCGAAGTAATATGACAAATCAATATCACAACATCCCCGCGGAGAAGTTCCAATTCGTTAAGAAAAACGACCTGAGCCACGATAAGAAGTTTGACACAAAGCCTGTCAGCTACTTCCAGGGCGCATTCCGTCGCTTCAGCAAGAACAAGGGCGCGGTCGTTGGCGGCATCGTCATTTCGATTTTGGTGCTGTTCGCTATTTTTGCACCCTTCTTCACGCCTTATCAGCCCGCATACTACGATATGATGTATTCGTACGTTACCCCCAAGTCCACTCTGTTTGCAAACAGCGGCCTGGATTTCTGGGATGGCTGCAGAGAAAAGGACACCAACTACGTCGGCTACCTCAAGGACCTGGCGCTTGCGCAGGAAACCGGCAGAGAGGTCATCAAGGGCGGTGCGGATAACGTAATCATAAGTGAAGACGGCAAGAGCTATTCTTACCGTTACGATACTTACTATGGCGTAGGCTTTGGCAAATACAAGACCATTTCCAAGGAAGAGTTTGAGGCCATTCAGCAGTATCAGAATGATACCGGCAGACAGGTTCTGTATCCTATCGTGTCCTACAGCGACAGAAAGAACATGCAGGAAAAGAACAAGTATGACGCAAACATCTACTATGAAGTAGAGAACCTGACGTCTTCCGTTCTGCGTCCCAGGATCGACGAGGACGGTAATATCATCCCCAACTACTGGAAGTATACCGAAGCAGACAAGAGCAGCCTGGTTGCAGACTACAACTCACTGAGAATTGAGGGCGAGGAAGGCATTGTAGAAAATGGCAATACCTACTACTACGCTTATGGCCGTAAGGTTGACGGCGGTATTGAGGTAAGAGCCGAGTATTACGAGTACTATATCTACCAGCACACGCAGGTAGCACAGGATAAGATCACGGAGCCCCTGTTCCTGTTCGGTACCACCGATGCAGGTAAGGACATCTTTGCGTGCCTTTCCTACGGTGCAAGATTCTCGTTTATTTTTGCAAGCATTGTTGCCATCGTGAACTTCGTGTTTGGTGTGATCTGGGGTTCTATCTCGGGTTACTTCGGCGGTAAGATCGACTTGACCATGGAGAGATTCTCCGAAATTCTGGGTGCTGTTCCCAGCATGATCGTTATTACCTTGCTGAAATACCACATGGGATCTACCAGCCAGGTGATCGTCTTGTTTATCTCGTTCTTCTTGACGGGCTGGATCGGTATAGCGGGCAGAACCCGTATGCAGTTCTACCGCTTCAAGAATCAGGAGTATGTTCTGGCTGCAAGAACCTTGGGTGCGGGTGACGCAAGAATCATGTTCAAGCACATCTTCCCCAACGGTATCGGTACCATCGTCACCAGCGTTGCGCTGGTGATCCCCGGTATGATCTATTC
>CAZCRV010000143.1:0-5590 GCA_964501175.1 uncultured Clostridium sp. | reverse complement strand
ATCATCGATGTCTCGGATTGGATCGAAAACGACGACTCTTTGAGCGGTCAGTTCGGCTATTAAAGGAGCGTTTTATGAAGACCAGAAACATCGCACTTGCCCTTGCGGGCATCATGCTGCTTTGCCTTTGTGCGTGCGGCGCAAAAATCGAATACAATCAAGAAAACGGTAGCTACAAGGATAAGAGTGGCAACGAATACCTGCGTGCGCCTTCCTGCTACGAGCCGGTTTCCTATCTTTCCGAGAAATCCTGGGGCACCTTGGTTGCGGGTATTGGCGAGTTTGAGCTGTTTGCCGTAGCTAAAGCCCCGGAGGGCGATTGGCTGACCACGGCGGACGGCGACTTGCTGTACAAAGAGGACGTCACGCTGCCCACGTTGCAGGAGTTTTCGGCCGACGAGATACTGATCTGTCGCGAGGGCGAGATCATCCATGCGTTTGCACGCGTGGAAACGCAGGCCGAGATCAACGAGATCGTGAATACTTATCTTGAAGGCGAGAGTATTCCGTATCCCAGTCGCATGGCCGAGCAGAGCTTGAGACTGCGTATGACATCCGAGGAATATCCTTTCCTGTATTACCGTTTGACTTATCTGGAGTATTCCAGCGACGTGATCGTGTATTCGACGGATGAGAGCGGACAGGAGATAGAGACCAATTACGGCAAGTATTTTATTTACAACAGAGATGACGGCAGATGCGTGCCCTTGGGCGACGTGCTGCACAAATACGTAGAGTGATGGAACAGAACAAGAAAAGAAAGAGAATTTATCCCGTGCCCATGACGGCCGAGCATATCCCCGGCGTTGCGGAGCTTGAAAAGCTGTGCTTTACTTCGCCTTGGAGCGCACAGAGCTTAGAGCTTCTGACCCGCGAGGGCATCGGTATGGGCGTGGTTTACCTGCAAGAAGGCAAGGTGGTGGCGTACGGCGGCATGCTGTGCGTGGTGGATCAAGGACAGATCACCAACATTGCCGTGCACCCCGATTACCGCAGACATGGCATTGGTAAGGCCATCGTGGGCGCGCTGCTGAGGCACGCCATGGACGAGAGATTTGAAGAGGTTACGCTGGAGGTGCGCAAATCCAACGAGGCGGCGCAGGCGCTGTACCGCTCCATGGGCTTTCGCGCCATCGCCACGCGTCCGGGCTTTTATTCCAAGCCCACCGAGGATGGCGTGATCATGACAGCATATTTGTAATTTTGGAGAGTTTATGTACATTTTCGGAATGGAAAGCTCCTGCGATGAAACGTCTGCAGCGGTCATTTACGCAGACGAGGCAGGGAATTTAACGATCAAATCCAATATTGTGGCCTCGCAGGTGGACGTGCACCGCCTGTACGGAGGCGTCGTACCCGAGATTGCCAGCCGCGCACACGTGGAGGCAGTCTCCCGCATCACGCGCGAGGCGTTGGATACCGCGGGCATTACGGTGGGAGATCTGGATTGCGTGGCAGTCACGGCCAACCCGGGTCTGATCGGTGCTTTGCTGGTGGGCGTTAATTTCGCCAAATCATTTGCTTATGCAAACAAGATTCCGCTTGTGGCGGTCAATCATATTCACGCGCACGTGGGCGCTGCGTATCTTACGCATCAAGGACTCAGGGCGCCTTACATCGCTTTGGTGGTTTCGGGCGGTCATACGCAGTTTTACAGAGTGGATACAGACACCAAGTATACCGAGATCGGCGGCACGCGCGACGACGCTGCAGGCGAGTCGTTTGATAAGGTTGGTCGCGTGATCGGCATGCCGTATCCCGGAGGTGCTGCCTTGGACAAGCTGGCCTACGAGGGCAATCCCAAGGCGTACGCGCTGCCTTCTCCCGCCCTTGCGGGGGATAGCCCGGATTTCTCGTTCTCGGGTATCAAAACAGCAGCGCTCAATCTGATCAATGGTGCTGCCCAGCGCGGCGAGCAGATCAATGCAGCCGATATGGCGGCAAGCTACACCGATACCATCGTCAAGGGCATTGTCAAGCAAACCGAAAAGGTGCTTGCGCAAACCGGCACCAAGGTGCTGGTCATGGCGGGCGGCGTGGCGGCAAACTCGCATTTGCGTCGCGCGCTGCAACAGCTTTGCGACAAGCATAAGGTTACGCTGGTCGTGCCTCCCATCTCGCTTTGCGGCGACAACGGAGCCATGGTTGCGGCAGCCGGCTACTTTGCCTTTATGGATGGCGAGAGAGCGGGTACAGACCTCAACGCAAGCGCGTACGACTAAGTCGACGCAAGAGATTTGTCAACCCCTTTTTTGAAAATAAATCATTTTCGTCAAAAGGACGAAATTTGAAACGAATTTGTGAATAAAGCGGGCAAATGAATTTTCCACACAAGTTATCAACAGGGTGTGGAAAACGTAGTGGAAAACTGAATTATGCAGGAATTTATTCATGGAAAAACGTGGAAAAAAGCCGAAAAAGGTCGAATCTACAAGCAAAACTGTGGATAAGCCTGTTGAAACTGTTGATAACTTTATTCAAAAAATCACGTGTTGAAAACTTTCAAACAAAAAAATATTTGTGGAAAAGACAAATTTTTCACAGGAAAAAATATCGTCGTTTTACACAAAAAGATGTCTCGGGAGGTATGAATTTTGGCATACGAAGAACTCGAAAAACAAGCAAATGAGCTCCGCGAAGGATACAAGGAGCACGGCACAAAGCCATATATTTCCCCCGCTGTTGTGCGCAGATTGCCGCGTTACTATCGCTATCTGCGCGAGCTGCTCACGCAAGGAATAACCCGCATCAGCTCAAGCGAGCTGTCTGCCCGCATGAACGTCACCGCCTCGCAGATCCGCCAGGATCTGAACTGCTTTGGCGGCTTCGGTCAGCAGGGCTATGGCTACAACGTGCATTATCTGTTCACCTGCATCAGCGAAATTCTGGGCGTTGGTGCGGGATTCCACGCCATCATCATCGGCGCGGGCGACCTTGGTCGCGCGCTTGTGCACCTTTCCATGTTTGAAAAGCGTGGCGTTGATATTTTGGGCATGTTTGATGCCGATCCCGGCATGTCGGGCATCGAGGTCGCAGGTGTGACCATCTACCCCTTGCATGAGTTAGAGCAGTTCTGCTCGCAGAATCAGGTGGACATCGCGGTGCTGACGCTGCCCAAGGAGGACGTGCCCGCGGTGGCAGAGAGACTGGTCAAGTGCGGTGTCAAGGGCCTTTGGAACTATATGGGTGTCGAGCTGGATTACAGCCGCGACGACATCGTGATCGAAAACGTGCACCTTGGCGACTCCTTGATGATTCTCAATTACGAGATCTGTCGCAAGATGCAGGAGCAGCGCAAGGCGGAACAAGAGCTGCCCGAGGATGAGGAGTAAGATTTTATGGCAATAGAGATACAATACGGAAACGGTGTGGTCGTGCTGCCGGGGAAAGCAGCCGAGGCCGCGCCCGAGGCCGAGAAGAGTGACCTTGCGGTGCTGATCGCGCTGCTTATGGATGCCTCCTTGTGTCAAGGATACGATCCAAAGGGCAGCGTGCAGGAGCTTGCCCGGGCAAGCTCCTGCACCGAGGACGAGGTGCGCGCGGCGATTGCATTCTGGCGCGGCGTGGGTGTTTTGAGCATCAGCGCCGACAAAAAGAAAAAGGTGCAGGTTGCAAACAGTGTCAAGCAGCCCGAGCGCGCACCCGCAAAGCAGACGCTGCCTGTCCCCGAGGCAAGCGGCGCGGTGCTGCTGAAAAAGACCGATGAACTACCCAAATATACCACGGCAGAGCTTGGCAATCTGTTGGAGGCAAGACCCGAAACAGAGGCACTGCTGCAGGAATGTCAGAATTTGTTTGGCAAGCTGTTTTCCACGCATGAGGTCAATATCGTGCTGGGGCTTACCGATTATTTGGGACTGGATACCGAGTACGTGCTGATCTTGGTTACGCATTACTGCCAGTACTGCAAGAGCCTTGACAAAAGGCCCTCGGTGCGCGGCCTTGAAAAGCTGGCCATTTCGCTTTACGACCGCGGCATTACCGATATGGGTGCTTTGCAAGAGGAGCTTTTGCGTGGGGAAGAGCTGCAGAGAACAGAGAGCAAGCTGCGCACCCTGTTTGGCATTGGCGCGCGTGCGCTGACCGCCAAGGAAAAGCGCATGTTCTCGGATTGGCTGCATACTTATAAATTTGATATGGAAATGATCACGCTGGCCTTTGAGGTGGGGGCGGACGCATCGACCGACGTCAACGTCAGCTACGTCAATTCCATTCTGAGCCGTTGGCATGCCGAAGAGATCCGCACGCCTGCGGACGTACAAGCCGAAAAGGACGCGCACGACGCCAAAAAGGCCAAGGGAAAGGCGACAGAACAGAGCGGCAGCTTTGATACCGACGACTTTTTCGATGCCGCCATGCGCAAAAGTCTTGGCGACAATTACGACAAAATCATGCACAAGGAGTAAATGCGATGGGGTATAATCAAGAAAACTTCCGCAGAATCCGCGAGGAATACAGCCGCAAGTATTTAGAGGTGCAAGAGGCTGCGAGCAAGAGAAGGGAAGAGATCCATGCGATTTTGCCGCGCGTGAGAGAGATTGATATACAACTCTCGAATATTGGACTTCGTATTATGCAGGCTGCCATGCAGGGAGATGACTATCAAGCTGCACTTGAGCGTGTAGAGCAAGAAGCGGTTGCCTTGAATGCAGAGCGAGCTGAGATTTTAGTCATGCATGGTTTAGATGCTGATTACACAGAACCCAAGTACGAGTGCGCTGCCTGCGGCGACACCGGCTATATCGATTATAAGATGTGCGATTGCATGCGTAAAAAGCTGATCTTAGCGGGATACGAGTCCAGCGGCATCGGTACGCTGATGCGGTCGCAGAGCTTTGAGAATTTCTCGCTGGACTACTATAAGGCAGACCGCGTGACCTATCTGCTCATGCAGAGCAATCTGGAGCGCGCGAAGGAGTACGCGGGGAGCTTCCACCCCGCAAAAAGCGAAAATCTTGCCATGTTCGGCGGCACGGGGCTTGGTAAGACCCACCTTTCCACCGCGATTGCCCGAGAGGTGATCGAGGGCGGCTGGGACGTGGTGTACGTCAGCTGCGTGGATATGTTCGCGGATTACGAAGCTCAGCGCTTTGGCAACAGCACGGGTACGCCCACGGGCGCGGACCTCTCGCGCTATACCGAGTGTGAGCTCTTGATCATCGACGACCTTGGCACCGAGCTGACCAATCAGTTCACCACCTCTTGTCTGTACGGCCTGCTAAATACCCGCCTGAACAGACACCTGCCGGTCATTCTGAGCACAAACCTGGAGACCGACGAGTTCCGCAAGCGTTATTGGGATCGCATCACCAGCCGCGTGCTTGGCAATTTCACCATCATGCCCTTCAAGGGAACGGATATCAGAAGACAGAAGCTGAGTAAATAAAAAGAGCCCGAGTCAAGTGAATTGACTCGGGCATTGTGCGTACATTTTCATGTTGTAATGCCTTCAAAGCAGGTCCTGAACAAAAAGTTTACAATAAGAAATTTGCCTCCCTTCGCTTGAAATTTTTGCGAAAAAATGGTATAATTACAGTGTAGGAAAGCCTACCAAGAGAGCGATGTAGCCTGTTCATATCTGCGGCAGTTA
>CAZCRV010000142.1:0-5668 GCA_964501175.1 uncultured Clostridium sp. | reverse complement strand
GAAGTCCACCAAAATTGCCGCGTGGGGCTTGCCGGGCTCGTTCTTGAGCGTGCAGTTATCCTTGCCTACCACCAGCGTGATCTGATTGCTCTTTTCATCCAAGAGGTTCTCCGCACCGGTCACGTTACCCTGCGACCAAACGATTCTCTTGGGAGCCAAATATCTTCTGGTACGGGGGTCAACGTTTTCCCCTGCCAGTGCCGTAAATTTGTCAATTACCTTTTTTGCCATTTTGAATACCCTTTCTGTTCTCGGTTTATGGTATTTGCATTTTGATTATACCATAGACTTTAGTTAATTGCAATAAGCTTGCGCAATTTTCAAAACTTTTTAAGGCCAAAGCGCGTCGTTCAGGTAGCACTTGATCGACTCCTCCAGCCAATAAGTATATTCCATCTCGGGCGCGAGGTGCTCCATGGACTTGAAGCGCAGGTAGAGATCCTTGCCGTCCGAGACGTCGTGCCAGATGTCGGCAAAGACGAAATCAAATTCGCCCTTCGGATAGTGCTTCTCTGCAAAGTCAAACGCGTCGGCATGTACCACCTTGATCTTGTCGCGGCACTCCATCTGCGGCAGCAGATTCTGCTCAAACAGCGCAATGGCGTCCGCGCTCAGATCCACCACGGTCACCGATTCGACCTCGGGCTTGCGCGCCGCCATATACGCAAAGTAGCCAAGCCCCAGCCCAAAGGTCAGCACGCGGCCGTGCGCCGCGTCCAGCGCCGGCTTGGTGGTCACGGTCTCGTTGGGCATCAGCGTCATCCATTCCCTGCCGTTCTCCAGCACACCCGGGAACTTGAATTCGCGCATGAAAAAGCCGATCTGCGGGATCATGCGTCCGTCGCGCGTGACCAAAAAATCGTTGCAGACAAAGGCCTCGCAGGGCGAGAGGCTCATCTGTCTGTACTCCCACTTGCCGCTCTTGCCCGGCTTGATCTTGATATTTTGGTAATACGCGTCGCCCTCAAAATCCGCGGGGTCAAGCTCATGGATCATAGGCACAAAATAATGGCGGAACAGATCGCGATCTCTGCCCGAGCTGTCAAGTCCGCACACGGCAGCCAGGCATTCGGCATAGGCGTACGCGCGGCTGACGCCGCATTCGCGCGCGATCTCGTCCACCGTGCCTGCGTCCAGCGAGTCGGCCGCAATATTGAGCAAAAGGCTCATCATGCGCACCACGCCGTCGTTATAGGTGCGTATGGTCTCGGGGCGCAGCCCCGATATTTGCTTGATGGGTGTTTCCATTTGCCAAACCTCTCTTTACGTCATACCTTGATTATACCATATTTTTCCGCTCTCGTCAATCGGTATTCCCGCACTTGACAAACCCTGCGCAATTTGATAAAATGATGCATATCACAAGGAAGGGAGCGGTGGCATGAAGCAATTTTTTTCGCAAAAATGGGTGCGCGTGACGCTGACGCATATCGCCGTCATCGGTATTGTCGCCGCCATTCTAATCGCAGCCTCGCTTTTGCTCGGACATGCCTGCCCGACTTATCTGATCTTCGGCATCTGCTGCCCCTTTTGCGGCATGACACGCGCGCATCTGGCCGCGCTGCAGCTGGATTTTGCATCTGCCTTTGCCTATCATCCCGTGTTCTTTACGGGGCTTCCCTTTTTGTGGGTGCTGGTGCATCAGCGTCTGTTTCAAAAAAGATGGCAGAAAGTGCTTTGGTGGGTCCTGGTCGGTCTTTTGGGCGCGACGCTGGGCGTAACCTATATTGTCCGCGTGTGCACGCTGGGCTTTGACTTTTTTGCGTAAATCCGAAAAGCGCCGGGAGCGGCGCTTTTTGTTATTGACAAACGCAGCGGAGCGGGCTATAATTGTAATGTAATTTCCTTTTTGATCGGGAGCTCTCATGCAACATAAAAAAACGACCCTGGGTCAGGTCTTTAATTTCAAGGATCCCGACGCGCGCACGCGTTGCCTGTTACTTTTATCCGTCGCGCTGGAGGCGGTGATCACCTACATCACCACCGGCATTTTCTGGACCGAATTTCTGCGAGGCTACCACATGGAGCCCGAGGAGATCGGCATTCTTGCCTTCTCTCCCTTTATCGCGGGACTTTTCGTCATTTTTGCGCCCGCTCTTCTGACTCACTTCAAAAAGCGTCGCTTTGTGCTGGGCTTTTGCAAGCTGATGTACTACGTTTGCAGCATTTTTGCGCTGACGCTGCTGCCCAGATTTGTGAGCAACGCCACCGTGCTGATCATTTGCATGTCGGTGCTGCAATTCATCGCTTACATATTCAACATCATCGCGGTTTCGGGATATGCCGCCTGGCACGTCAAGTTCCTGCCCGAAAGCATTCGCGCACATTACATGACCTTCAATCAGTTCGCCGCTGCGCTACTGCCCGGTATTTTGGTGCTGATTGCAGCCGTTTTTGCCGACCGCCTGGCTGCCATGCCTGCCGATCAGCTGAAATTTTTGGAGTACGTGCGTCATTTCGGCTTTATCCTCGGTGTTGTAGACGTCATTTTGCTCTCGCTGCCGCGTGAGGTGGACTACCCCGTGATCCACACACCCAAATTCCGTGATATCATCACAATTCCCCTCTCCAACAAAAAATACATGCTTTGTATGGTGGTCGTGTTTGCATGGCAGTTCTCGCTTTACTGCCACAATACCTTTTTGCAGGTCTATCTGATGGACACCATCGGCATTACCTACTTCCTTTATTGCTTTATCATCTTCCTCTACCCCTTCTTCTTCCCCTTCTCCATGAAATTCTGGCAAAAGCGCATCCAAAAGACCTCCTGGCTGCGCGCGCTGGCCTTTGCTTTGATGATCGAATCCCCCCTGCAGCTGCTCTACGCGCTCATTCGCCCCGATCTTGCCCCCTGGCTGCTGGTTACCATGCTGCTGGTCATTCGTCTGCCGCAGCACTTTGCGGGCGTGGGACGCAACTCCATCGTGGCAAATATGCAGTACATCAACATGCCCGAGGTCAACCGTACCTGCTATACCTCGTTTTATCAGATCGTATTCAATTTGGGCGCAGCGGCGGGACTGTTGTTCGGAACCGTGTTCGTGGCCCTTTCCAAAAATTTCGCCCTTCCCTTGTTTGGTTACACCTACGAGGGCGGCATCCCATGGCTGATCGCGCTTTCTGGCATCATTCAGCTGGGCATAGTGGCCTACATTCTGCTCATGGGCAAACGCCTTGAGCCGGATCCCGAATCCGTATAAGAAAGGATCTTTATGAAAAACAAATGGCTCTGCCCGATGCTTTTGCTCTGTATTTTGCTGGGTGCGTGTAACGACGCTCCCGCGCCGCAAGAGCAAATAACCAACGGCACTACTCAAACCGAAATACAAACCGAGACCGAAACAGATGACGGTCGCACGGTAGTCGAGATCGTCTGCCCGATCGAGGGAGCTGTTATCTTTTCGGGCGGCGATACCCTGCAGGACGTGACCGATGCAGCCTTTGTGCCGGTAACGTTTGAGATCAAGCGCGGCTACGTCTACGACGGCTACGAGATCGACGGTCAAGTGTACGGGGGCAACCAAATTTCGCTTGAAAACGTGACCAAGGACACCAAAATCACGCTGCTTTTGGATTACGTGACGCGCGAGCTGCCCATCGTGCGCATTGACACGGGCGACGCACCCATTTATAACAGCTCGGACTACGTGGAAATGGATTTCGACCTGCTCAACACCGAGGACGAGGTTCATAACGCGGGAGGCGGCATCCGACTGCGCGGCAATTCCACGCAGGGATATCCCAAAAAGCCCTACCGCATCAAATTCAATCAAAAAATTTCGCTGTTTGGGCTTGAAAAGGCAAAAAGCTGGGTGCTGCTGGCTGATTATCTTGATCCCTCCTGCATGCACAACACCGTGGCCTTTTATCTGGGCGCTGCATCGGATGCTTTGGACTTTACGCCCACCGCACATCACGTCAACCTCTACCTCAACGGCGAATTCATGGGACTTTACACGCTTTGCGAGCAGGTGCAGGAAAACGAGGGGCGCATGAGTCTGGAGCAGACCATCTCGCCCGACATGACAGATCTTGACCAGTTCAATTTCTATGTGTGCCTGGACGAGGACGCGCAGTTTGATCCGAATGCCGTGGAGGGCGAGGACTACTTCTACGTGGCGTGGTGCAACAAGTACTTCTCTCTCAAATACCCCAAAAAAGAGGATTTTTGCTCGGACGAGCAGTTTTATTCCTTCTTTGCGCAGCTGGAGGATCACTACAACAAGATCCTGGACGCTTGCCGCGAGGGCAACACCAAAAAGATGGAAGCATATATGGATACCGATTCGCTGATCGATTACATGATCATTGATCAGATCATGGGCGAGCGAGATCACGTATGGAAATCCTTTTACTCTTATCAGATCGCGGGCGAAAAGCTGGCGTTCGGCCCGATATGGGATTACGACTACAGCCTGTACGTGCCCTGGACCAACGAGCCAAACGAGTATTACGAGGTGGACGATAAGATCGAATACTCCAACGAATTTTTCCGCGGTGTGGCGCGCTCGGACAAGCTTTACGCAAAGCTTTGCGAGCGATATCAGACCTACTATTCCGAGGTGCTGGGCGATTGCATCGTCTACGTGCAGGGCTACAAGAGCGGAATTGACGAATCCCTTGCGCTCAACGATCAGCTTTGGTACGCGGATAAGGACGATATTACCGATCAAAACTACCGATTCCTCCTGGAGTTCCTCAAAAATAGACGCAGAGTGCTTGATCGGGAGTGGAAATAATCATCCGAAATCTCTTGACAAACGCAAAAATGCGTGCTATACTGAACGAAAAACAAAAAGGAGCTATGACAATGTTTGTATTCACAACCACTCTGAATACCGAGAACGTGCGCGGCATGTACCCCATGAATTGGGATACCGTCGGGCTTGTGTTGTCATACCCATTTTTGAGATAGCGAAATTGTAAGGCTATCAATATCAGGTTTGGCGGTGCAAGTCGAGTGGAGCGATTTGCACCGCTTTTGATTTTGGAGGAAATAGCGTGAAAGTTCACGTTATATTCCTTTATACTCAACCATTCACGCTTAAACTTCACCTAAAAATGGGTCCCTACCCATTTTTGGAGCAAAGCTCCACGGTGAAGTTTCCATCACGATTTAAGCCACCGAAGGCGGCATGGAGGGATACATGGAAAGAATTGAAGCACTGAAAAACTACTATGAAAACTACGACGAGCACGCGCGACTTGGCTCGCTTCACGGCTCGGTGGAATTTCTGACCACCGTGCACTATATCGAAAAGTACTTAAAGCCCGGCATGACCATTTTAGAGATCGGTGCAGGTACGGGACGTTATTCGCACTATTTTGCGCAAAAGGGCTACGACGTGACTGCCGTGGAGCTGATGGAATGCAATATTGAAGCCTTCAAGCAAAACACAAAGGAGGGCGAAAGAGTCTCGATCTTGCAGGGTGACGCAATTGATCTTTCCAACTTCCCCTCGGATGCCTTTGACGTCACGCTGCTGCTGGGGCCCATGTATCACCTCTACACCGACGCGGACAAGCAAGCGGCTCTTGGCGAGGCGGTGCGCGTGACCCGCCCGGGCGGCACGGTCTTTGCCGCATACTGCAACAGCGACATGACGGTCTACCGATTCTGCTGTGCGCGATGGGTCATTCACAGCCCGCAGCACAAGCCGCTGATCGA
>CAZCRV010000141.1:0-5760 GCA_964501175.1 uncultured Clostridium sp. | reverse complement strand
CCGTCCCAAGCTTTTGCTTCTGGACGAGCCCTTGGGTGCTCTTGACCTCAAACTGCGTAAGGATATGCAGAAGGAGCTTAAGAGAATTCAGCGCGAAACCGGCATCACCTTTATATACGTCACACACGACCAGGAGGAGGCGCTGTCCATGTCGGATACCGTTGTCGTTATGGCAGACGGTGCTATCCAGCAGATCGGCTCTCCTACCGATATTTATAACGAGCCCATCAACGCCTTTGTTGCCGACTTTATCGGTGAGTCCAACATACTGGATGGCACCATGCCCTGTGACTTCAAGGCAAAGGTTGCAGGTCACATCTTTGACTGCCTGGACAGCGGCTTTGCACCGGGCGAAAAGGTCGACGTGGTCATCCGTCCCGAGGACGTTGACGTGGTCGACGTTAAGAACGGCATGCTGATCGGTACGGTTTCGGGCGTTACCTTCAAGGGTGACTACTACGAGATTATCGTGGATGTTCAGGGCTTTAAGTGGATGCTGGAAACCTCGGATTTTGTCGCAGAGGGTCAGACCATCGGTCTGCACATTCAGCCCGATGCGATCCACGTAATGAAAAAGTCCGAATACTCGGGCAAGTTTGGCGACTACTCCACCTTCTCGGATGAAATGGACCACCTTTCCGACGTGGTCGTGGAGGAATAAGCATGAACAAAACCGCTAAAGGACCACTGTCGCGCTTGCTTGCGGCACCGCACATTCTTTGGAGTGTGCTGTTTATCCTCATTCCCTTGGCGTTCGTTGCGTTCTATGCATTCACAGATAACGAGCTGCACTTCACTCTTACGCACATCTCCGAGTTCTTTACCCCGAAATACTTAGGCGTATTTCTCCGCTCGGTAAAGCTTGCCGCGATCGCGACCGTGATCTGCCTTGTGATCGGTTATCCCGCCGCATATTTCATCTCCCGTACCTCGCCCAGCGCCCAAAAGGTGCTTGTGGTGCTGATCATGCTTCCCATGTGGACAAACTTCATCATTCGCACGTATGCTTTGTCCGAGGTGCTGGAGGTTATCAACAACGCCATCGTATATCTGCTCTCTCTGCTTCCCGAGAGCCTTGTACCCATCGCGCTTGATCCCAAGCCCGATATTGTGATCTACAATGAGACAGCCGTGGTCGTGGGTATGGTATACGATTTTCTCCCTTACATGATTCTTCCCATTTACTCTGTGATGTCCAAGCTTGACTACCGTCTTATCGAGGCAGCACAGGATCTTGGCTGCAATGGCTTTGGCGTTTTGCGCAAGGTCATCATGCCGCTGAGCATTCCCGGTGTGCTGTCTGGCATTACCATGGTATTCGTTCCCTCGATCTCCACGTTCTATATCTCTAACCAGTTAGGCGGCATTTTCCTGATCGGTGATATCATTGATTATTACTACTATAGCAATAATCACCACTTTGCAGCCGCGCTCTCCTTTGTACTGATGCTGATTCTGCTTGCAGGCCTGATTCTGATGAATCGCTTTGGCGACGACGAAACGGGGGGTAAACGATGAAAAAGAACAATTTCCTTGCGAATTTTTATATGTTCATGGTGTTCTTCTTCCTGTTTGCGCCCATCGTTGTTATGATCCTTTTCTCGTTCAACGCAGGAAAGAGCACCTCTGTATTTGAAGGCTTCTCTCTTACCTGGTATGTCGAGATGATCTCCAACAAGGCCATTCTGGAGGCCGTACGCAACACGCTTTTGCTGGCCGTGACCTCCTCGGTGATTTCCACCGTGCTTGGAACGATGGCGGCTTACGGCATCAACAAGATGCGCTCACCCGGCGTGCGCACAACGCTGATGACCATCACGCAGATTCCCATGATCAACCCCGAAATCATTACCGGTTTTTCCTTCACGCTTTTGTTCGTGTTCACCGGTACGATTCTTCACTTCTCCGAAACCTTCAGCTTCTGGACCATGCTGATCGCGCACGTGACCTTCTCGCTTCCCTATGTCATGCTACAGATCATGCCCAAGCTCAAGCAGATGGACAAATCCCTGCCCGAGGCCGCTATGGACCTTGGCTGCAATCCGGTACAGTCGTTTTTCAAGGTAGAGCTGCCCGAGATCATGCCCGGTATCGTAACAGGACTGATCATGGCGTTTACGCTCTCGCTGGACGACTTTGTGATCAGCTATTTTACCAAGGGCTCCGGATTTACCACGCTGCCCATTCTGATTTACGGTGAGGTCAGAAAATCGGTCAAGCCCGACATCTACGCACTTGCAACCGTGATCTTTGTTACCGTGCTCGTTTTCCTGATCCTTTTCAATATGCTCAGCACAGACGAGGATGCCAAGGCCAAGCGTCAGCAGCAGCGCGAAAAAATGCGCGCCCGCAAACAGCAAAAGGAGGCGAAAAAATGAACCGTTTCAAGCTTCTTTGTGCAATTTTTGCTGTGATTTTGCTACTGCCCTGCTTTGCGGCTCTTTCCGCTTGCAACAGCAATTACGACGTAGTTCTCAACGTTTACAACTGGGGCGAATACATTTCGGACGGCTCTTACGACTCACTTGACGTCAACGAAGCCTTCGAAAAATGGTATTACCAGGAATACGGTGTACGCGTCAAGGTCAATTATGATACGTACGACTCCAACGAAAGCCTTCGTGCAAAGCTGGAATCGGGCGCGGTCAGCTACGACGTCATTATTCCTTCGGACTATATGATCGATTATTTCATTGAGCATGAGATGCTGCAGGAGCTGAACTTCGAGAACATTCCAAACTTTGAAAAGAACATTCCCGAGCAGTTCCGCAATCTTTTCTACGATCCCGAGAACAAATACACCGTTCCCTACACCTACGGCATGGTTGGTATCGTGTACGACACCAACATTGTCACGGACATAGCGCCCGAGGAAGTGACGTGGGATCTGATGTGGAGCGATGATTACGCCAAGCAGATTCTGCAGTTTGATAACTCCAGAGATGCTTTCGGTACTGCGATGTACAAGCTCGGTATCAACGTCAACTCCGACCGCCCCAATGATTGGAGAGCAGCATACGAAGAGCTGGCTGCGCAAAAGCCGCTGCTTAAGAGATACGTCATGGACCAGGTGTTCAATATGATGGAATCGGGCGACGCTGCCATTGCCGCCTACTATGCAGGCGACTGTATTACCATGATGGAAAACTCCTCAGAAAACGTGGATCTGCAGTTCGGCTACCCCAGAGATACGGACGGCAACATCTGTACCAACCTGTTTATGGACGCGATGTGCATTCCCGCCTGCGCCAAGAACAAGGAGGTTGCTGAGGCATATATCAACTTTATGCTCTCAACCGATCTCGTCATTGACGGTGAGCCTTGCGACATTGCAAGAGCAAATGCGGAATATATTTACTATGCAACTCCCAATAGCGCGGTTTATGAAAATCCCGAATACCAAGAGGCTCTTGGCATGGGTGACGAGCAATGCGACTATTATGAGATGCTTTATCCCGAGGGCTTTGATTTTGCCGCTTCCTATAGTGAGTTCGCTTATGCGAATCTCGACCCGGAGCTGCTGGCATTTATCTCTGACCTTTGGCTGGATCTGAAACTATTGGATTAAAGACCGATATATCATTCGCCGCAGGCAAATAGAGCTGTAAAGATTTTAGTGATATGCTTCGCTTTGCTCAGCGTGATATTTTTGCTTCGCAAAAGTGATATTGCTCCCGATGGTCGCAGTGATATTCTATTCGCCTTTGTAACTTCAAACGCGCGTAGCGCAATATCACTGCCAAAGGCAATATCACGCGCGTAGCGCATATCACTCGCCGCAGGCGAATAGAGTTGGCGCACCTGCTTTATCGCAGGTGCGCCACGCGGCTCTTTGTTTGAAAGGACATTATGCAAAAAACAGTTCGTTTATTTGACCTTGACAGTTATATGCAAGCCTTTGACGCCACGGTGCTCTCTTGCGAGCAAGAGCAAGGCAGATTTGCCGTGGTGCTCGACCAGTCAGCTTTCTTCCCCGAGGAGGGCGGACAGAGTGCCGATGGCGGCATGCTTGGCGGCGCACGGGTGCTGGATGTGCAGGAAAAGGACGGCGTAATCGTTCACCTTATCGATGCCCCTCTGCAGATCGGCACGACCGTACACGGTCAGCTCGACTTTGAAGCACGCTATCAAAAAATGCAGATCCATTCGGGTGAGCATATTATCTCTGGTCTGATGCACAGAAAATACGGCTTTAGCAACGTGGGCTTTCACTTAGGCGGTGAGATCACCATGGACTTTGACGGTGAGCTTTCGCGCGAGCAGTTGGATGAAATCGAGGACGAGGCCAACCGCATCATTTATGAGAACGTGGCGATCACGGCAGAATACCCTTCTGCCGAGGTGCTTACCGCAACCGAGTACCGCTCAAAACTGGATCTTACTGAAAACGTGCGCCTTGTGACCATTGGGGAGTACGACGTGTGCGCTTGCTGTGCGCCGCACGTAGCAAGAACGGGCGAGATCGGCTTGATCAAGCTGCTGGACGCCATTCGCTACAAGGGCGGCATGCGCATTCACTTTCTTGCAGGCAGCGCGGCTTTGGCACATTACCGCAAGACCTGGCAGGACATAGCTGCCATTTCTACTATGCTGTCGGTCAAGCAAAGCGAGATTGTAGAGGGTGTTAAGAAAAAGGAGACCGAGATTGAAAAGCGCTCTGCTCTGATCTCTTCCCTACGACGCCAACTGCTTGACTACAAAATTGCAGCGCTTTGCGAGACCGAGGGTAATCTCTGTATCTTCACGGATGACCCAGATATGCTCTCCTTGCGCCTTTTAGTCAACGCGGGTGTGCCCATGTGTACGGGCATCTGTGCAGCCTTTTATGGCAACGATGCAGACGGTTATCGCTATATCATGGGATCTGCAACGCGCGACCTAAAAGCCCTTTCCAAGCAAATAAACACCGCCCTTGGCGGCAAGGGCGGCGGTAGTGCGCAAATGATCCAGGGCAGCTGCACAGCTGCCGAACAGGTCATTCGCGATTATTTCGCAAGCTTATAAAATCACGTCGCAGATCAACATATTGTGATCGCTCACACGACTGCTTGTCGTGTCGCGCGTGTGCACGTTTTGCACGTCGTATCCGAGATACAGCACGTTGTCGATCGAGCGGTCGGCATAGGTGTGCAGCCCCGGATTGGCATACTTGAACATTGGCAGATGCTTTGCTATCTTGTCGGGATTGGTATTAAAATCCCCGCAGCAAAGCATTCTGCCATTGTTTTTTTGCACGTAATCCGAAAGAATATCGCCAAGACACAGCATGGTGTCGGTGTTGGCCTCGTCACTCTCAACAGATAGATGCGTGTTGAACACGGTCACGCGCTCCCCATCCACATCAAGCACAGCGTATCCGCAGGACGTGCCCTGCTTTGCGATCCTGACCGCATAATTCAGCGTCTCGGCCTCGATGATGGGATAACGCGAAAGAATGGCCGTGCCGTATTCCCCACCCTGGAAATCGCGAATTTTGATGAAATGTTTGTAGGGATATCCGGCCATGCGCGCAAGCTCGGCCGTCATATCCACGCCCTCGGAGCGCGCGCACACCTTGTCCACCTCCTGCAGACAGACCACGCCAAAGCTCTCGTCTGCTATACTCCCTGCCAAAAGCTTCAGATTTTCTTCCGTATAACGCCCGTGCAAAAAATGTGACGAGCAGATGTTGTAGCTGACTAAGCGAAACGATTTCATATCTATCGGTCGAGTAGGCAATCTCGACACTCCTTTCAAATATTTTGGAAGTGAAAGGCTTGC
>CAZCRV010000140.1:0-5889 GCA_964501175.1 uncultured Clostridium sp. | reverse complement strand
TCGTTGCTTGTGTTATGAGAAGCAAGGATCTTGGCCGCAATGGTCTTTTGGCGGGACGTATCCTTGTCGCGATCGCAGTTTCCGGGGCAGGGTGCACCGTTGCACAAAAACACGCCGGGATCGTACAGAGTCACTGCATTCATATATGGGCCTCCGTGATAAAAAAAGAATTACGGTAATTATATCACATGATGCAAGAAAGGTCAATAGCATCTTGCAAATTCGCTTTTTGCGTGTGCGATTTTTTTGATACAAACAATATGCGGAAATTTTGAAAAATCTCTTGCAAAAGGGCACATTTTGTGATATAATCATGATGTATCGTTATGTATAGCAGTTTGAATTGCTTTTTAATATTACCATCACCCCGGAAAAGAGGAAGTCATAATGGAAAGTTTGAAGAAAAATTTGTCGACCATTCTGTTGGTCACAGGCGCTGTATGCTTGCTGATTGCGGTGGTCGTTGCAGTCGTCACGTTTGCAGGCTGGAGCAATAATATCGGCTTTATCAACGTGCTGTTGCTGTTTGCGGCGCTGCTGTTTGCAGTGCTTGGCGGTCTTGTCATGTATTTAGCCATGATCAGCGCGACCGTGACGCGCCATTTCTTCCTGTACGATAAAGCGCAGGGCAAGAACATCAAGCCCTCGGAATTGACCTTTGAGATCGTCAACAAGCGCATGACCCACTTCATGGCTCGCATGGCCTCCTCCGAGCGCCAGGTGTGGAGCGTTAACCTGGTGGGCAGCGACGACGAGCGCTTCGGTAAGAACAACGTTTACCGTCCGCTCATGGCATACAAGATGATCTACGACCTGACCGAGCACAACAGCCCCGATTACTGGAAGCTGTTTGCCAAGGCAGATGCCGCCATCGTTTCCTCGATCTGCGACGCGCTGACCGAGAACGGCGACGCACAGCTGGGTGCAACGCTGGTGTTCCTGCGCGAGCATCACGCGGACAACATCGAAAAAATCAGCCATTTCTTTATGGACAATCGCGCCTATATGCAAAAGCAGATGGTCAAGTACGTGCTGACTCACGTGGACAGCATGTATATGGAATGACGACAATAGGGGCGAGAGATCTCGCCCCTTGCTTTTTGATCCTTCTCTGGAAAGGAGTATTTTATGTTTCGCATCAAAGTAGCAGACGTTTGGGTCGTAATAGATAACCGCTACGGCTTTGGCGAGGATGTTTGTCGTGACTCCAGGGGACAAGGGGATTGCATCCCCGCCTTTCGCGTGCAGATCTCGAGCGACGAGGTGCACAGAATGCTCTCGGGCGCCACCTGGAATCTGACCGCGCCCATGGCGGAGAGTTATCTGATCAACCGCGCGCTGTGTCGCAAAATGGCGGAATTTGACGCATACCTGTTCCATTCCGCGGTCATTACCTATGGGGGCAAGTGCATTGCCTTTTCGGGCAAGAGAGGCACGGGCAAGAGCACGCATATCGGTCTTTGGAGGGATAAGTTTGGCCGGGACGTGACCGTGATTAACGGTGACAAGCCCTTGCTTGCGCTGCGCGACGGACAACTGATCGCCTACGGTACCCCCTGGTGCGGCAAGGAGGGCTGGCAGACCAATACCTCGGCACGCCTTGACGCTGTCGTGTTTTTGGAGCAGACCAAGACCAATTCCATTGTGGCCATTGATAAAGAAGATTTCACTCACAGAATCAGCGAGCAGATCCTGCCGCCCGCAAACCATGAGATGGCGGACAGATTTGCTGAGCTTTTGCATCACACGGTCAAAAACGTACCCGCGTACGTGCTTCAGTGTAATATGAGCACGACGGCAGTAGATACCGTGGTAAGGGAGCTTTACAAGTAAAAAAGTCACTTCTATGGGGTTGATGAATAGCAAAGAATTGAACAAAGGGCTGCTTGCAAAGCGGCCCTTTATTTATATGAATACGATCAAATAGTAGTTGTTGCAGGTGCTGGCGAACGCAGTTCGCCCCTACGAGTGTTTTTGTTTTGGGTTTTATATCGCAAACCCTTTACACAAATTCCCGTAGGGGTGAACTGCGTTCGCCAGCACCTGCGGTAACTACTTATAAAAACACTCAAGGACTGCATCCATGTGATACAGTCCTTGTTTTGTATGAAATTCTCCGCTGATTCCGCAGCCCCATCGGTGCGACTTTTTTCTTTATTTACCAAAACTTTTCTTGACAAAAAAGGAAAGGTGTGCTACAATAATATTAAACTGGCGGAGAATTGGTTCTTGTGAAAAATCAAGGCGTTTTTCGCCGCAATTATGGCAATTTGGAGGACTTCCGATGGAAAGAACGCAAACCAAAGGCAATGCAAAAATCGCGCTTTTGTTTGATGCGGGTACCTTTGTGGAAACGGGTGCTTATATCAAGCGCGCAGGCTGTGCCGAGGAATTTGAAGGCGTGATCTGCGGCTACGGCTCTGTGGATGGCAAACTTGCATTTGCTTTCGTGCAGGACGGCGACCGCATGAAGGGCGCATTTGACGAGGCGGGCGCTAAAAAGATCTCCGCGCTCTACAAAATGGCGAAAGCCGCAGGCGCACCCGTGATTGGTGTGTTTGACAGTGCAGGCGCACTGGTGCCTGAGGGCTCCGGCGTGCTGTCTGCTTACGGTGAGCTGCTGGCAGAGATTACTGCAGCATCCGGCATTATTCCCCAGATCAGTGTGATCTCGGGCAATTGCTCGGGTCTTGGCGCAGTCGCTGCAGGCATGTTTGATCTTAAGATCGCAGCAGATACCGCAAACGTATATCTCACGTCCGATGCAAAGGGCGCAGATATCGCGGATATCGCGTGCGCAGACGAGGCAGAGGCATTTGCAGCTGCAAGAAAGCTGATTTGCATGCTGCCCGCAAATAACCGCGACGTCGCGTGCACGCCTTGCACCGACACGCCCGAGCGTGCGGTTGTGGCAAACGTAGCAGATACCGCAGCATTGGTATCGGACGTATGTGACGCTGACAGCGTACTGCTTTTGGGCGCACAGCACAAGGACGGCATGCTGACCTATCTTGCAAGCATTGGCGGTATAGTTTGCGGCATCGTTGCCACCGACCGCGCACAGAACGGCGGCAAGCTGACCGAGAAGGGTGCGCGCCGCGCAGCCAAGCTGGTCACTCTTTGCGATTGCTTCAATATTCCGGTCGTTACGATGGTGGACAGCGACGGCATTGACCCGGGGTGCGCATCCTGCGGCATCAAGGCTTACGGCGCGCTTTCGGGCGCGTATGCATCCGCTGCTTGCGCTAAGGTTACGGTCGTGACCGGCAACGCATTCGGCGCACCCTTCGTGCTGCTGGGCAGCCGCGCACAGGGCGCAGACCTCTCTCTTGCACTGACCGATGCAAAGATCAGCCCCATGACGCCCGCTGCAGCGGTTGCATTCATGTATAATGATGAGATCACCGCGAATAAGTCCAGAGCCGAGGTAGAGGCCGAGTATCTTGCAACCAAGGCAAGTGCGGTTGCCGCTGCCGAGAAGGGCGATATTGACGATATCGTACCCGCAGAGGAGCTGCGCGCAAGACTTTGCGCAGCACTTTACATGCTGGATTCCAAGGCTGACGGTGCCCCCCTCCGCAGACATGCCAATCTGTCTCTGTAAATAGGGGAGGGCAATATGAATCGTACGTTTTTGAAAAGAGCCTTGCTGCTCTTTGTATGCATGCTCTTTGTGTGCAGCCTGCTGACCGTTTGCATTGCGGCTACCGAGCAAGCATCAGAGCCCGAGGGCACGGTACAGGAGAGCAAGAATCCCACAAGCGAAGAGCTTGGCGGATTTTTCTCGGCAGAGAGAATCGAGTATGCGATCTCGGTCACCATTCAGGGTATGCTGATGGTGTTTGCCGTGCTGGCGCTACTCTGGGGCGTGGTTGCCATCTTCAAGGTGGTGCTGCACGATATCCCCGAAAAGCGAGCTGCCAAGAAACAGGCACTCTCGGCAGCCGTTGCCGAAGTAGCAGCTCCCGCAGAGCAGCCTGCAGAGGTTGTTCCCGCCCCGGAAGAGGACGAGGGCGAGATCGTAGCTGCCATCACAGCGGCCATTGCCGCAACGCTTGCAAGCGAAGAGTACAGAGACCAATTTGCAAGCGGATTTCGCGTCGTGTCCTTTAAGCGTAAGGGCGGCGCCTGGAACAAAGAAAATTGAGAAAGGGTTTGGTACATAAACATGAAAAGATTTACAGTTACGGTAAACGGAACGGCATATGATGTCGTAGTAGAAGAGGTTAGCGAGGGCGCAGCTCCCGCAGAGGCACCCGCAGCAGCACCTGCTCCCAAGGCAACCCCCAAGGCAGCACCCGCTCCCCGAGCAAGCGGCGCGCAGGGCAGCGTACAGATCAAGTCTCCCATGCCCGGTAACATTCTCAAGGTCAACGTCAAGGTTGGCGATAAGGTAGGAAAGGACACCGTTGTTGCAGTGCTGGAGGCTATGAAGATGGAAAACGAGATCTTCGCAGGACAGGACGGTACCATTGCATCGGTTGAGGTTGCGCAGGGCGCATCCGTGACTGCTGATCAGGTACTGATCACCATGAATTAAACCTGAAAGGAACGATATTATGCTTGACAGTTTGTTAGAATTTCTGACAGGCACGGGTATCTGGCAGCTGTTCTTTGACGCGGTCGAGTCCGGCGGACTCTTTACGGTCGCAGGAAGTGCATGGGCGTTTGACTGGAGCTGCTGGCAAACGCTTGTCATGCTGCTGATCTCCTTTGTGCTGATCTATCTGGCCATCGGTCAGAAGTTCGAGCCCCTGCTGCTTTTGCCGATCGCGATCGGCATGCTGCTGACCAATCTGCCGGGTGCGGGCATGTTCCATCTCGATTTCTTTATTGCAGATTCGATTGACTACATGCACATTTTACACCATGGCGGACTGCTTGACCTTTTGTACCTCGGCGTAAAGCTGGGTATATACCCTTGCTTAATCTTTATCGGTATCGGCGCGATGACCGATTTTACCCCCTTGATTGCAAATCCCAAGAGCCTGCTGATCGGTGCGGGCGCACAGCTTGGCGTATTCGTGGCCTTCTCGGCGGCTCTGCTTTCGGGCATGTTTGGACTGGAGGCAGCCGCATCCATCGGTATCATCGGCGGCGCGGACGGGCCCACGGCGATCACGGTCACCAAAACGCTTGCTCCCTCGCTGCTTGGCGCGATTGCGATCGCGGCATACAGCTATATGGCTCTGATTCCTATGATCCAGCCTCCCTTTATGCGTCTTTTGACCACCGAAAAGGAGCGTAAGATCAGAATGACTAACCTGCGTAAGGTTTCGCAGTTGGAAAAGATTTTGTTCCCCATCGTGGTAACGGTTGTGGTTGGCCTGGTCGTTCCGGATGCGCTTACATTGATCGGTTGCTTGATGTTTGGTAACCTTTTGAACGTTTGCGGCGTGACCGAGCGTCTTTCCAAAACGGTGCAGAACGAGCTGATGAATATCGTTACGGTATTCCTTGGCATCAGCGTCGGTGCTACGGCAAGTGCGGCAAACTTTTTGCGCTTCGAAACGTTGCTGATCATTTTCTGCGGCCTTGTAGCATTCTGTATTTCTACAGTCGGTGGACTTTTGACCGCAAAGATCATGAACTGGATCACGGGCGGCAAGATCAACCCACTGATCGGCTCTGCGGGCGTATCTGCTGTACCTATGGCAGCGCGCGTCTCTCAGATCGAGGGTCAGAAGGCTGATCCTTCCAACTTCCTTCTCATGCACGCCATGGGACCCAACGTTGCGGGCGTTATCGGCTCTGCAGTCGCGGCAGGCGTATTCCTGTCCATGTTTGGATAGCCGAACGGGAATCGAACCGAATTGCCCGACGACGATGCATTTTCGCATCTTTCGGCGCGCTTTCGCTCGCAAGATTTGTATCTTGCTTCGCAAAATC
>CAZCRV010000139.1:0-5920 GCA_964501175.1 uncultured Clostridium sp. | reverse complement strand
TATTCTAATCCCAAAACAGTGTTCGTATATTTGTGATAAGTGCTGTTAACCGAGGTCACTGTATAATTCTGAGGGACTCTCTGATCAAAAGGTGCTACATACCTACAGTATTTACATTTATAATAGTCGGTAGTACCGAAACTTGCTACAGCCATCATGTTCTTGCTTGACAATTCATGCTCTTGATCACATTCACCATATATGTTATATACAAAATCATCCAAATAATCAACTAGTTTTACCCCGTTACAAACAGAACATATTAATTTATATTTCCCGTTTTGCGTTCCGTTTAATAACCATTTGTGATCATTGTCTGTGTGAAACCCTCTCGTTATTGCAACACCAGCAATATCTTTATAAGTTATATTACATGTTCTATCCGTTAAAGGATTGCCATATCCCATAATGATTTCATGATGATGATCTTCATTAGTGTTAGCATCACACAAAGCATCCACATCGGACAATCCAAGAACGTGACCAAATTCATGTGCACCCGTATTTTCTCGATTTACATATGCTTCCTCAGCTGTATTAAAATAGTTTTCGTAGAAATTATTAACATACACTATCATATCCCAATTACTATAGTGCGAATGATTGGTAGTTCCGGTCTCTACTTGCTCGACAGGTCCTCTATAACTCGTCGAAGCAATCTTGCCTATGCTTTGGTTGGGATATATTGATAAATTATGATCTGATGCAGTTCCTTCAATTACATTAATTAATTTATGTTTTGTTATAACATCATTATCGGCATAAGAGTAAAAATAAATTTGGTTCCATTTTTTCATGCTGTTAGCATAGGCATCTTTTATATCTTGTGCAACCTCTTCTGACACATCGGTTGTCCATGTATACGAGCCATCTCGAAATGCCTCCTCAAAATAATACTTTATTGTGTCAACTTCGTGGCTTATGTGAATTTGGCCAGGATCTGATTCTAAAACATACCACATTTCATCAATTCCATCACCATCATCATCCATGCACTGACTATAATTCACATCTAATACAGCGTCATGTGCAAATATTGATAGTGAACTGTTTACCAAAAGACACAGAATCATAATCACAGAGGGTAAATAATGTGGTCATTTTTTTCTTTAATTTCATTTTAACATCTCCTTTTGTAACAAGAAATAACTAACAAACTTTATTACGAACAATCAGTTAATAAACACGTTCAGAAAATCTTTCATAGAAATAGTCGCATACATCGTAGCGTGACGATCTCCGGCAACGCTATATTTATCTCTTTCCATCATGTCCATCAGAGTATCGTAATACTCACCAAAATCGTAGGAATAATCCCTTTCGCCGGTACGGGTTCCGTCGTAATAAACTACATACATGGGAAAAGGAAGATAATACTCACCATCAAGATTAACACAAGGGATCGTATTCATTGAATGATAATAAATCGATTTGCAATAATACATTGTGCTTGTGCTTTGAGAAAATTGGTTCAAGTAGCAATCCGGATAATTTAAGTAAATAAAAGTTTCATCAAACACAACCGGTTCGCCGATATTCACCCCGTTTTCAAACGTTGGTTTGAAAATTTGAAAATGCTGTATATCGGGAACTGTTCTTTCATTTGAAACGATATCTGTAATAGTTAGAGCCATATTTATTTGGAATGCGACAGCACACTTCGCATCATTGTAGCATTCTTGAATCTCTGCTTCACTCTTGTAGCCAACCCAAGTATAGTCTTTGGCACAGCAGTATATAAGCTCATCATGATCTTCCGCTGGCTTATAATAGCCGCAAACGAAGTAATATTCGGCGGGATCAAAAGCAATGTGTAAAGGCTGTATTCCGTTTTTAATGTGATCAATCTGTTGAGCCAGAGATCTGCCTTTGATATTGTACTGGGTCGTGTACTGCTCCAAATAAGCAACCAAAGTAGCAACTATATCACTGCTTTTTTCGATCTCTCCCTCAGGAATGACCAATGGCATATTTTCTTTATCATGATTTACATTTGGACTACTTTCCTGTTCTGATTCTTTTTCACTATACGTACTATTTGAAACCGAACATCCAAAAAAGGAAACCAGCACCAGGGAACATAGCAAAACAATTGAAATAATTCTAGTCATGTTATATCATTCCTTTCACGATAAAATAACTTCTGTTTTTTCATGATATTCACAGTAGCGTCTTCACGCTGTTTCATTATAGCATTTTGTTTCTCGGTTGTCAATAATCCTGTAAGACAACATAAGGGTAAAAGAAAATAACGCACAAGTGGCACTATAATTCAATCATTCATGAATAATTGAATTTTTTTATGAATATCCTTGACTCTATGCGCTTTTCGTGTTATAATAAATAAATGGTATATACTTTCAGTAAATATAGATTTCAAGGAGGTCACATCATGGCAAAAGAAACACGCGCCCAGGTGGGCGGCGAATACCTTTACTATAAAGATAAGCCCTTAGTTCGCGAGGGCAACACCATTTGCTATGGCGATATGAACGAGCCCTGCATTCTGATTTTGGAGATCATGTCCTACGTCAAGAACGACAAGGGCGAAGAGGTTCCCGGCAAGATTCTGATCCAGGTGCTGGATTCCAAGGATCCCACCAAGATCATCAAGCAAGGTCAAAAGGACGGCTTGCACGATGCTTTCAGCATGGGTCTTATCTGGCTGGAGCGCGCTCTGCTGGCTCAATAATTGCAAAATGAGAATGTCTCTCTTACTAAAAGGAGAGACATTTTTTCGTAAAAAACACGTAAAATACTGGCCAAGATCAAAAAAGTATGCTATAATAAGACATCAAGGCATGGAGGTAACGTCCGTGAAACCACAAACAAGACACTCTATCATCTGGAGATTATTGCGAGGCCCTGTAGCCCTGTTCTGCAAGCTCAAGTTCGGCTATACGTATAAGCCCGCAAAGGATCTGCCCGATCACTATATCGTGCTCTCCAACCACACCACCGACTACGACTGCGTGCTGGTTGCCTGCTCGTTCAAGCGGCAAATGTACTACGTCGCCAGCGAGCATATCGCACGCTGGAAGCATGGCTTTGGGCTTCTCAACTGGGCTCTTGCGCCCATTCTTCGCAAAAAAGGCACCACGGCAGCAGCCACCATCATTGACATTCTGCGCAAGGTGCGCAAGGGGGCTTGCGTTTGCATGTTTGCCGAGGGCGTGCGCTCCTGGGACGGCAAGACCTGCGACATCGCTCCCACCACGGGCAGCCTTGTTAAGGCGGCGCGCTGCGGACTGGTCACCTACCGCATCTCGGGCGGCTACTTTGCAAGCCCCATGTGGAGCACCAAAAACACGCGCAGAGGCTACTTACACGGTGAGCCTGTTCACGTCTATACTGCCGAACAGATCGCGCAGATGAGCGAGGACGAGGTCAACCGCATCATTCGCGAGGATCTGTACGAGGACGCTTACGCGCGCCAGGCGCAGAGTCCCCGCAAATACAAGGGCAAGAACCTCGCAGAAAAGATGGAAAACCTGCTTTACGTCTGCCCTGTTTGCGGTAAGGTGGACACCATCCGCTCGCAAAAAGACCGCGTATATTGCACCGCGTGTGATTTTTCCGCCACCTACGATGCCTACGGTTACCTGCACGGCGCGCCCGACAAGACGCTGACTGAGCTTGCTGCGCGTCAGCTCGAAATGACCAAGGCACTCGTATCCGGGCAGACCGCCATTTTTGCCGAGGATGCAAGAGTTTACACGGTGGACAACCACGAAGAAAACGTGATCGCGCAAGGAAAATTCGTCATGGACGCGGACGGCATTACGTGCGGAGAGCTGCACGTACCCATGTCCGAGATCACCGAGCTTGCCATGCGCGGCAGACGCTTCCTCTTGTTCAGCTTCGGTAAGACCTATTGCGAAATGACCGCCCCCGACGGCAACAACATCTATAAGTTCTTTGAATATTATCAGCTTGTTCAGGCCATGCAAAAGCAAGAACAGGCATAAAAAAAGAAACCCTCGATCATGATTGGTCGAGGGTTTTCATGCGTCAAAGATATGTTCTTGCCACCACGGCGGGCGAACGCATATTTCGGCTTTGCCGAAATTCTCGCCCCTACGGGTGTTTTTGTTTTGGCTTTTATTAAAAAATCCTTACACACATATCGTAGGGGCGAACTGTGTTCGTCCGTGCCCACACAAAGAACCAAAAAAAGCCCCGCGTGAGGCGGGGCGAAATTAAAACTATTCTTGGATACTGTTAACCATATCAAGCAGATCGACAAAACGAGTATTTTGATGAAGTTCCTCAATACATTTATCGGATAGTTTGTTTTGTAGTCTCTTTTTTATGATATCCTTGCGAATTCGTTGTTTGAATTCGCGCTTCTTTACAATAGGAGAGCCAACAACGATCGGATAGTAGTTTTCATCGTCCGTTTCTTTCTTCAAGAGGTTCATATAGTACATAACAGAACTCTCAACTGAATCCATCGCTTTATCGCTTTCACCGATGGCAAGATAAGCTTGAGCAAGTAATAAATAGCAATCCCCGGAATCGAAATCATGATAAGGCGGAGGACATTCATTTTTGAAGATGACATTCATAACCTCAAAAAATCTTTCATACACCTCAATGGCTTCTGAGTAATTTCGGTTGTTGTAATATGCTTTTCCCAAACAAGCAATATTGTTCTCAAAGGCTTGGAGCGAATAGTCAATATCACTGCACAAATAAGTTGCTTGACGCTCGTAGTTGCCCATATATTCATTTACAATCGCCATAGTGGAATATAGCGTAAGATCTGTTCGGACGGGAAAGTTTCGGGCTTCGGTGGTGGCTAAGTCAAATTTCTTTATTGCGCTGTATAGGAACACTAAATTCTGTCGCGCCCACAAAATATCCGAAACATTCTTTGAATTGGTAATTATGAAATTAGCCTGTCTGATCGTTTCGGGAATGATTGCCTCGGCACGCTCTTTGGCATATATCCACCCGTTATCCGGCAACGAAAGAGAAACACCCAAGTTCATGCAATTGAACGTAATAATATAATTATTTGGATGTTTTTTCAGACCATCCAACAAGATATCATACGCCTTCAGATATGTGTCGAGCTTGCCATATTCCTGTATGCTGTTTGCAGTCGAGACTATCTTAAGAGCCTCTTCAGTTTCTGATGTGTGGTCTATGCCAAACAGAAAGTCCGTACTCACATCAAAGATTGTTGCCAATGGCACAATCTGCGAAATGTCAGGCATTCCGGAATCGTTTTCCCATTTTGAAATTGCTTGATACGTGACACCTAATCGTTCGGCAAGTTCTTCTTGTGTAAAACCTCGTCCTTTTCGTAGATTCTTTATAATTTGCCCCATGGTCATTGCCATAACTGCACCTCCATTCATAATTCATACCGGTACCCCGTGACTTAATTATATCACGCACTTTATGATTTTTGAAGCGACTCAAAAATGAGTATTCTCAACTTTTCATTGAGTTTATTATAGCATAAAAACGGAAATTTGTCTATAACCAATGATGCCCCGCGCGAGGCGGGGCGAGAAATCACAACATGATCTCAATAAATTCTTTAGGATAATGAATCTTATACCACATCAGCGTTGCCGCCAATTTTACATAGGTAACGCCGTGTGCTTTCGGAAATAAATATTGAATCTTTCCGATTGAATCAACAAACCAATCCTCTATCTCAATATCTTTGAGTTGTTTTTTCATTTCATCCGAAACACCGCCTCTGAAATAAACACCTCTGCGTGTATCCTCCATGATCTTGTAGGCGTACCCGGTATTTGACATGCCTTTTCGCAACATATGCTTCTCTATATGGTTGAATACATCGTCGCGATATGCAATTACATTACCTACAGGAAGGCCTTGGTTTACCAATTCCTTTGCATTGTCAATCCACACACCCGTACCGTGAGATAATCCGGCTATC
>CAZCRV010000138.1:0-5931 GCA_964501175.1 uncultured Clostridium sp. | reverse complement strand
TAAATTTCGCTTTTCCCATAAAATTTCCTCCTACCAAGATTTTCTGTGAGTTGCCGATATGAGAATTCGGCTCACATTAGGGATACGGTGCTTGCCAATAATACCATGCACTGCGGGCAGAATCCGCACTCGCGGGACTCCGCTTGCGCGGAAATTGCCCGGCTGTTCCTTGCCTTGCGTGACGTGGCGAATCACGTGCGCATGAGAACTGACCAAGCATCCGTTTCGGAGTGCCTTGTTTACACTCCCGACTTATCCGCAGGACCAACGCGCGCATACGCGTAAAAATCCTTGCAAACAGCCCGTGGCATCAGCATTATTGCTATGCAATTGTCTTCGACGGCTTCGTGGCCGCCGTTTTAGATTTTCACGCCGACAATTCTTTCATCAAATGTATCGACGGTCAAAAATAAGGCCATTGCAAGCAACCCGGAACGGTCCGCAAAATGCCCTAATATTGATGGATTTATTATATAACAAAGGCGTTTTTCTGTCAAGCGACTTTCGGGCCGCGAACGCCCCTCGGCCTCATAAATATTATATGTTTTTGCCGTTCACGGTTTGTTCACACATTCATATTTTCGGTTTTTCCAAACATTCTATCAATCTTGCATAACCTTGCATTTTGGCGTTTGTAATTTTTATTTACTCAATTTTCACCAATAATTGCTTCTTGAAGGCCGCATGGCGTTGATTTTTGTGCACTTTTCCTTCTTCGATTTGTTGCACCGCGCGGATTGGTAATTTTTATTTACCGTTTTGAAAAAGGTGTTTATTCATTTTTTATGCATTTTTTAATTTTTATCTTTGTGACTCTTGCACAATTTTGAGGGTCATTTTTTTACGTTCCGGCATTTTGCACAAATTTGTCGACTTGGCCTATTCAGACACCCCTTTTCAAGGCTTTTCTGCTCGATTTTTTCCTTTGTTTTTTCATTTCTTCCTTTTTTTTCCTTTTATTTTCATCCGTCACGTTTCCAAAACAGGGTGATTGCCCATGTGGTTTTTATCGACCTTTGCGCACTACCCTCTTGCACTTTGCGACACAATGTGATATACTACCAAATAGAAAACACTTCGGAGGTTTGTATGCTTTCTGCACTTTCCAAGATCACAATTACCGAAAAAGGCGCCAAAATGCTGCGCGGTGGCCATGTTTGGGTATTCGCTGACGAAATTGTTTCGATCGATCGCCCCGTAAACGATGGCGATATCGCATACGTCTATTCAGAAAAAGGCCGCTATCTCGGTGCGGGCTTTTATAACAGCGCATCCAAGATCCGCGTGCGCATTCTTTCGCGCAACGCAAACGATACGTTCGACCAAAAATTCTGGCAGCGACGCTTAGAATATGCCGTTTCTTATCGCCGCAGCGTCATGAAGGGCGACGATTTCAAGTGCTGCAGACTGATTTTCGGCGAGGCCGACGCCTTCCCCGGGCTGACCGTGGACAGATTTGACAATCTCCTTGTAGTACAAGCACTTTCGCTGGGCATCGACCGCATCAAGCACGTGCTGATCCCCGCTTTGGTGGAAATTCTGCGCGGCATGGGCGAGGTGATCGACGGTGTTTACGAGAGAAACGACGTTGCCATTCGTCAAAAGGAGGGTTTGGAGGAATATACCGGCTGGTTCCCCGGATTTTGCCCCGAAGGCGACGATTCGGGACTTACGCAGATCACCGAAAATGGCATCGTTTACGACGTAGACGTCATAAACGGTCAGAAAACAGGCTTTTTCTTAGACCAGAAATACAACAGAGCCTCAATTCACGCCATCGCAAAGGGCAAGCGCGTGCTGGATTGCTTTACGCACACGGGCTCCTTTTCGCTCAACGCTGCCAAGGCCGGTGCCGAGCACGTCACGGCCGTGGATATTTCGGAGGAAGCCATCAGAATGACTCGCAAAAACGCGCAAAACAACGGCCTTGAGGGCAAAATGGACTTTGTTTGCCGCGACGTTTTTGAGCTTTTGACCGACATGGCAGACAAAAAGATCGCTTGTGATTACGATTTTATTATTCTTGACCCGCCCGCCTTTACCAAGAGCCGTGACACGCTCAAGAACGCCATCCGTGGATACCGCGAGATCAATTCCAAGGCCATGAAGCTTTTGCCGCGCGGCGGATATTTGGCCACCTGCTCCTGCTCGCACTTCATGACCGATACCTATTTCAAGCAAATGCTGCACAACGCGGCCGAGGATGCAGGCGTTTCTCTGCGTCAGATTGAAGCGCGTCAACAATCCCCCGACCACCCGATTTTGTGGAACGTTCCCGAAACGGATTACCTCAAGTTCTATATTTTCCAGATTGTATAGCGCATTGTCGTTTATTATTTAACATTTAATTAAGTTTTATCATCTTAGGGGCGATTCACGAATCGCCCGCCGTGAAAAAAAGGAGTTACCCACACGAGTAACTCCTTTTCTCATTCTATCAATCTAATCAAAGACCCAGCACCGCTGCGCCCACGATGCCTGCATCGTTGCCCAGCTGCGCAATACGGATATCGGTCAGCTTGACGATACCGCCGCCGTACTGCTCTTCTCTGACCTTTGGGATCAGCATGTCCAAGAGATACTGTCCTTCACCGGATACGCCACCGCCCAGCGAGAGAACCTCGGGCTGGAAGATGTTGATGACGTTGCCAAGGCCAAGTGCCAGATAATCGATATAGGAATCAACAACCTCCTTGGCAGCCATGTCGCCTGCGCGAAGCGCATCGAATGCGGTTCTGCCAGAAACCTTGCCCTTTTCTGCAACCATCTGACTCATCAAGGTATCTCTGCCACTCTGCTCGCACTCCTCGATCTTTTCGCGGGTCATGCGGATCAGCGCAGTTGCTGAGCTGTAGGCCTCCCAGCAGCCCTTTCTGCCGCAGGAGCAAGGTACGCCGCCCTTAACAATGACGATATGGCCAAGCTCTGCGCCTGCATAGTTAAAGCCGGAGTAAACCTTGTTATCAATGATGATACCGCCGCCAACACCGGTTCCCAGCGTGATCATGACCGAATTGCTGCTCCCCTGTGCTGCGCCCGCGATGGCTTCACCCCATGCTGCAGCATTGGCATCGTTTTCAATATGGAATTCCTTTGCGGGGAAATCCTTTTTGATCAGATCACAAATGGCGAACTTATGGAAAGGCAGGTTGTTCGCATACTCGACCACACCGGTGTCGTGATTGCAGATACCGGGAGAAGCAATACCGACCGAATCGATCTCGTCTACCGTAATGCCAAAATCAGCGCAGACCTTGTGGCACAGCTCTGCAATGCTGGCTGCGATCTGCTCTGCGGGGCGCTGCGCCTCGGTAGGCACGCTTGCCTTACATACGATGCGATATTCGCTGTCAACAATTCCTGCGGCGATATTGGTTCCGCCAAGATCAATTCCTATTCTATACATAAAAATATCCTCTCTTTTCCGGCATGCGCTCGGGCACGCGCGTTTCTTGTTTCATTATACTAAAATATCGGGATTTTGTCAATGCGCTCAATGACTTTTTGCGTAAATTTGTTTCCTTTGCAATTATGCCGCAAGACCGTCAAACGCAAACTTGGGCACGTAATACAGCGCGATCACCTGCGCATCAGCCGCGAGCGCATCACCGTTGACCAGATCACGGCGCACCACGGGCACGTAGGGCGTGGGGTTGTAATCATATTTACTGGATAGCTTACCGCCGCCCGTCACGTTGCCAAACATCTCTCCCCAGCCACCGTAATAGTTCAGATACTCCTGAAAATCGTTATAGTGGTTGTAGGTGTAGAACAAATAGCGCTCGTTGATATCCACGATCTTATCGTTATTGGCATCAAAGCGCGCATACACAATGCGCGCAGCGCCGCGCGTGATGCTGTAGCCGTCATTGTAGACGTCGGGGCGGTACCCCGGATCACAATCCGTGCCCGTCGTGCCAATGTCAATTTCAAAATAGCGCAGACTGCCGCCGCAGCCGCTGATATCGGGCAGCTCGGGCTCGTAAGGGTACTTGGTGGTACTGCCCGAGAACTCTGTGTGATTGAGACGCAGATACTCGCCCCAGATGCTGTTTTCGGGGTCGGTTTTCTTGGACGAGGTGTAGTTGGCGGGAATATCACCAAAAGCGAACACGTAAGCCGCTACCTCTTCCAAGGAAACGTACGCACCGCCCCTGAACACCTGACCGACCACCTCACCGTAGCCGTCCACGATATAGTATGTGTTACCGTCGGATGAGAAATATGCGCAGGTGTTGCGCACGTACAAGCCATCCTCCATGGGCTGATACTCGGCAATGGTGGGCGCTTGATCCTGCGGCTCGATCGAGCCGGACATAAAGCCGTGCTGCGTGCGCCAGTAGGAATCCCAGTAATCGTCCGCGGGCTGGTAATCGCTATAAAATTCGGCCGCAGAGATATTGACGTAAGGATCCTCGGGCGGCTCGCTCGGGGTCTCGGTTTCCTGCTCGGTCGTCACCTCTTCTGTTGTAACTTTCTCGGTCGTAATTTCCTCGGTCGTAATTTCCTCGGTCGTAGTCTCCTCGGACGTCTGTTCTTGCGTCGTCTCCTCGGTCGTCTGTTGTGTGTGGGGGTCGGTTGTGCTCTCTTCGGCAGTCGTTTGCTCTGCACTCACGATTTCCTCGGTCAGCGCAGAGGTGATCTCCTCAGCACCCTTTGGCAGCGCGTCACAGCTGCAAAGCAGCGCAAACACCAGCAAAAGTGTCCCCAATATGGTAACTAATCTTTTCATGTAATAATTCTTTCGTCCTTTTATCAGATTTCGGTTCTGCCGCAGTATTTCATGTCAAGTCCCGCAGCATACAAATGAGACATATCCGAGTAGCAAAGAAGACGCGGTACTGTGTAACCGGTTTTGGAATTTTTGAATTCAATGATGGTCACGCCCGAATGGGTGTAGTTGAATCCCGCCCACACAAGATGCAGCGGAATGTGCAACAGCTGCGAGACAAAGATTCTGCCCATGCCCGCGTGGCAAAACAGCGCAACCTTGTCGTCGTTTGGCGCAAGGATGCGGTAGACACCGTTTTCTTCCTTGTAGCCAAGGCGTTCGAGAAAATCTCTGCCGCCCGCGGTGATGGTGTCCTGCGCCGCCTTCATGCCCGAGGTGGAAAACCCGGGGGCCTCAAAGGCCTGCTCGTAGGACAGATCGATCCCTCCGTCGCGACGGAAATGCACGCGATCCACCAAGGAAACCGATTTGAGCTCGCCGTCGGGATACGGCGTCAGTCTGTGCTCGTCACCGATCTCATGCGCCCAGGGCTCGATCGTGTATTCCAGCCCCAGCAGCCTGCAGGTCGGCTCGGCGGTCTGACGCGCTCTGCCCATAGGCGAGGCAAACACGCGCGTAATTCCCGCGTCCGCCATACGCTTGCCCACAGCCTCTGCCTGCAGCACACCGCGTTCGGTCAGTGAGTCGGTTTCGTAGTCGGGATCGCCGTGGCGAATGATGTAGAGTAACATATCAGCCCACTCTGTCGATGACCTCGCAAGCATGCGCGATATCATCAGCACCCACGTTCAAAGATGCGGTCTTGGCGGGCAAGCTGCCAATCAGCTTTTTGTAAATGGTCAAGGCCGCCACGCAGCTGCCTGCATAGGACGGGTGCGAGAGGTCGGGATCGTACAGCTCGATCTCGGAGTAAGCCTTGCGGATCTCAAAGAAGCTCTTGCCCACGTGCGCGCACTCGCCACCAACCTTGCGGGCTGCCGCATCGTAAGCAGCTGCCAGGCCATCGGTCATGGTTTGGTTGGTCCAGCCAAATTCGTCCAGAAGGTCACAGCCTTCCTTGCGCCCCCAGGTAGCGTACATGACGGTTCTTGCGGGCTTGACCAACGCGACACAGCCGCACACACCATGCAAAAACTCACGGTAGTGCTCCATGGCATTGGAGCTCTGCTCCTGCAGGATCAGCACGTCGTACGCGTTCT
>CAZCRV010000137.1:0-5971 GCA_964501175.1 uncultured Clostridium sp. | reverse complement strand
CATACTGGCCAAGCACGCCCTCGGGATCAGCCAGCATATCATAATAAGGTACGTGCGCGGAGATCGGAACAAGGCCGATTTCTTCACACATTTTCTTGATATCAGCGGGTGCATAGCCGTAAAGGCCTGCGAATTCCACGCCGTCATAACCCATTTTCTTAATCTTTTTCAGAGTACCCGGGAAGTCTGCCGCAGCGTCGTCTCTGACCGAATACACCTGTACCGCTACCGGTAATGCCATAGTGCACCTCCAATGTGGGGGCTTATCACCCCATTTTTCTTAATTATAAGACAAAAGGTGCTCACTTACAAGACAATCATGGGCTTTGGTCGGACATATCTTGCTGTTTTGTTAAATACATGGCGATTTGCACACAAAAGCAAATCGCCATTTGTTATGATTCACCAAAAAAACTGTGCCGCAATCACCCAAAGCTCGCGTGCCTGCTCCCAAGCCTCATCAAATTCGCTTGTGGGCATGGGGTAGACCACGTTTGCAAGCTCGACCGTGATTGTGGGGATACCGAGATCCAGCGTCATCCAGTCGTTGAGCGAGGCGTCCAGGTGCGGGTCATAGATAAGCTTATACCCTGTATGCTCGCAGACCGCCTCTGCCAAATCAAAGGTTTCCTGTCTGAGGGCCCCCGTCATGCCGCAATCCCAATACACAACCTGCCCTGCCGTGTGGAAAGCGAGCGCGCCCTCGATCTCCCCAAGGCTTTGCACGTACGCGCTGACCGCCTGCGTTTCGGGCTCGGAGCCTGCGCGTGGGCCCTTATAGTTGCGGAAGCAGGGGGAAAGGATGCCCGTTCTGACCTCGGACCAGGTAGAAAGCGGGAAATTACGGTTGAGATCCACGCCGTTAGCGTTGGATTTCCAGTTATACGCGAAATAATCGTTGATATGCTCAGCGCTCGTCAAGCCGTCGCGCGTATTGTCCGCAAAAATCTTTTCCAGCGTTTGTCTGACCTCGGGCGTTTGCACCGACTCAATGCCGCAAAGCGCCAGCATAACGCCGTCCGGATTGATCATGGGCAGCACGTAAAATGCAAATTGCTCAAACATCTGCGCATAACTCATGCCGCCATAGCTGCCGGTATCATAACCCGACAGATAGTGCTCGATCTGCTTCATGACCACAAGGCTACCAAGATATTCCCTGCCGTGGATGCCGCCCGTGATCATGATCTTGCGGTGGGCTTCGGGGTTGCCGACCACGCAAGCGTAAATTTCTCGGCCATCCACGCTCTTGCCGATGCTCTCATAGGAAAAATGCTCACCGTAAGCCTGCTGCAGCGCGGCAAGATCCTCCTGCAGCTCGGGGTAGGTATATCCCTTTTCGCCCGGGGTGACGATCTCGGTCACAGGCGCGGGTTCTTCTGTTGTGGGCGGAGCTGTGGTCGCCGCCTCTGTTTGCTTGGGAGCTTGGGTTTGCGGCGCGGATGTAGTCACCTCTGCCGTTTGCTTTTGCGTGCTCTGCTCGGTTTGCGTGTCCGGGTCACTCTGTCCGATCTCGGGCAGCTCGATGGGGCTTTTTCCGATCGGTGCATCATCGCACGCAGCAAGCAGCAGCAAGCAGCACAACACGCCGCATACCGCACCAATCAATCTGCGCGTCATGCCCTCTCCTCCCGATATTCTAAAATATCACCGGGCTGGCAATCCAGCTCGCGGCAGATGGCCTCCAGCGTGGAAAAGCGCACAGCTGTTGCGTGTCCGTTTTTGAGCTTGGAGAGATTGACGGGCGAAATGCCCACGCGCTCTGCCAGCTCTCCGAGCTTGATCTTTCTGTCCGCCATGACGCGGTCAAGTCTGACAACGATCGCCATACATTCCTCCGAAATTCTTCATTTATTATATTATAATATATTCCGCACGCAAAGTCAATCGAAATTTAACGGAAAACGATAATTCTCCACCCGCACCCTCTTGCGTTTTTGGAGCGTGCTATTGATTTTTCGTTTGAAGTATGCTATAATGCTCACAGAAACCGAGAAAATGCCAAAGGAGGCCGCCATGGTTCTTGCCGTTGATATTGGAAATACCAGTATTGTGCTGGGAGGATTTGCAGCCGACACGCTGCAATTCGTTGCCCGACTCTCCACCGATCTGCACGGCACGCTTGACGAATATGCCATGCGTATTTTGGGGGCGCTTGCGCTGCACGACATTGATAAGAGCCGCGTTCGCGGTGCTATCATCTCCTCGGTCGTTCCCCCTTTGAACGAAACGATCAAGCAGGCCTTGCGCTTTCTGTTTGGGCAAGAGCCGCTCATGATCGGCCCCGGCATCAAAAGCGGCATTTGCATTCGCTGCGATATGCCCTCCTCGGTTGGTGCGGATCTGATCGCCTCGGCGGTTGCCGCACATTATCTTTACCAAAGCCCTTGCCTGATCATTGATATCGGCACGGCCACCAAAATGTCGGTCGTGGACGAGCACGGCGCCTTTATCGGCGCTTCGATCATCCCCGGCGTGCACATGGGACTGAGTGCCCTTTCCGAGCAGACCGCTCAGCTGCCCAAGATCAGCCTGGAAACTCCCGGTAAGGTCATTGCCAAAAACACGGTGGACTGCATGAGATCCGGAGTGCTCTTTGGCAACGCAAGCATGATCGACGGCATGATCGACCGCATTCGCCGGGAGCTTGGCAAGGATCTGTTTATCCTGGCAACGGGCGGTATGGCTCCCACGATCATTCCCCTGTGTAATCACATGATCACGGTTGACGAGCACCTGGTACTCAAGGGCTTGCACATTCTATATCGAAAAAATCACATGTAAAACACAAAACATATATTGCTGCAAAGCAGTCAATATAAATTTTATGCGTTGTACCGCCGTGCGCGGACGACAGCAAGGAGGATTTATGAAAGGAATGAAAAATCCCGGAAAGCAGGTCGAGCAGCTGGTTCTGCTGGCTCTGCTGACAGCCGTTGTGGCCGTTTTGGCTTATTTCGGCGGATTTATCAAGATCGGAGGATTGGCGTCTATTTCCCTGACCCTGATCCCGGTCGTTGTCGGAAGTGCCTTGTGCGGCCCTTGGGCGGGCGCATGGCTGGGCGGCGTGGCAGGAGCGGTGTTCTTCGCTACAGCCGATGCAGCGTTCTGGTTTGGTCTGAGTATTCCCGGCACCATCGTCACGGTACTGATCAAGGGCGCGGTTTCCGGCCTTTGTGCAGGCTTTGCCTATAAGCTGCTTGAAAAGGTCAATCAATACCTGGCGGTCATGGTCAGTGCGATCGTGTGCCCCGTCGTCAACACGGGAATCTTTCTGCTTGGCTGCAGACTCTTCTTCTTCGACGCCGTGCAAAGCGGCGCTGCCGCCGAGGGATTGTCGGTTTTTGCTTATATGATCGTGTTCTTCGTGGGCCTCAATTTCGTGTTCGAGCTGCTGGTCAACATCGTGCTCAGCCCCACCATTCTCAGAATTCTGAATATTGGAAAGAAACGCCCCAAAAAGCAGAGCTCACCCGAACAAGCACAGGAATCGTAAACAAAAAACAAAGATAAAAGCCGCGGAAATCCGCGGCTTTTTTGACGGGCAAGCAGTAAACCGACGATAAGCCGGGCGGGTTTGTCGGGGATTTCCTATCCCGCAAAGGTAGCCCGGAAAGTTCGGACACGTAAAAAAGCCTTACCCCACCGAATTATCCGCTCGGGTATAACCTCTCAGGCACGATGATACAAAAAGCCTTGCCCCGCTGGGGAAGGCTTTTTTACATGCCCGAAATCTCCGGGCTACCGCGATGAGATATTACCGTAATTTGCGGGGCACGTCAATCAAGCCCGCAAGGTAATCCAACGATATGTTATAGTATTTTGCCAAAGCAATCACATGATGAAAAGGTATTTCACGCAAACCACTGCTTCATTGCCGATTGCGTAAACCGTCCATATGTAGGGGCTGACGTCCCCGACAGCCCGTCCTGCCTAAACAATAATTCGTAGGGGCCGACCTCCCAGGCGGTCCGTTCCAATATTATCTCACATATCGCGGACCGTCGAGAACGCCGGTCTCTACAAGGAGTTGCTACTACCGGGGGCGGGCTGTCGGGGACGTCAGCCCCTACCGACGGACGGTTTACGCAACCCAATGGTGCCATGCTTATACTCAATCCATAGGGCTTTTGGCTCCCATTTGGTACACACAAAAAAATCTCTACATCCATTCAGGCGTATTTTCAACACTTTTATTCGTTTTGTTGTATAATATATTTGCGATTCCAATCGCTCGCCAAACAAGCTCCGATTACTGCGACACAAAAACAGCAGGCGCAAGCCTGCTGTTTTTGTATTTATATCGTTCAGAACACCTTAGAACAACCCGGTAATGGTGCCATTGGCATCCACGTCGATCTTCTCTGCTGCAGGAACCTTGGGAAGCCCCGGCATGGTCATGATGTCGCCTGTCAGCACGACCACAAAGCCCGCGCCGGCGGAAACCTTGACGTTCTTGACAGTCACGGTAAAGCCCTCGGGTGCGCCCAGCTTGGTCATATCGTCCGAGAAGGAATACTGCGTCTTTGCCACGCAAATGGGGCACTTATCAAAGCCAAGCGCACTCAGCTCAGCGATCTGCTTTTGCGCTGCGGGCAGAATGGAAACGCCTGCGCCGCCGTATACCTTCTTGACTACAGCCTCGATCTTATCCTGAATGCTGCCGTCGAGCTCGTAGGAGAAGGTGAAGTCGCCCTTTTCCTCTTCGCACAGACGAACCACCTCGGTAGCAAGAGCTACGCCGCCTTCGCCCCCCTTTGCCCAAACCTCGGACAGCACCACGTTGACGCCAAGCTCGCGGCACTTGCGAATGATCTCCTCAACCTCTGCATCGGTATCGGTGGGGAAACGGTTAACAGCTACCACGCAGGGCAGACGGTATACGTTCTTGATGTTGGAAACGTGGCGAAGCAGGTTGGGAAGGCCCTTGCCAAGTGCTTCCAGATTTTCGGTGCCCAGCTCGGTCTTAGCCAGTCCGCCATGCATCTTAAGCGCACGAATGGTAGCAACCACCACGACCGCGTCGGGGGTCAGTCCTGCCATGCGGCACTTGATATCCAGGAACTTCTCCGCACCCAGGTCTGCGCCAAAGCCCGCCTCGGTGACGGTATAATCGCCCAGCTTCATGGCAAGCTTGGTTGCCAGGATCGAGTTACAGCCGTGCGCGATGTTTGCAAAGGGACCGCCGTGCACCAGCGCGGGTGTGCCCTCCAGGGTTTGTACCAGGTTGGGCTTGATGGCATCCTTGAGAAGCGCTGCCATAGCACCCACAGCCTTGAGGTCACCTGCGGTGACAGGCTTCTGATCATACGTGTAAGCCACGATGATGCGGGAAAGTCTTTCCTTAAGATCCTCGATCGAGGATGCAAGGCAGAATACTGCCATGATCTCGGATGCAACCGTAATATCATAGCCGTCCTCGCGAGGCGTGCCGTTGACTCTGCCGCCAAGGCCGTCCACAACAAAGCGTAGCTGACGGTCGTTCATATCCACGCATCTCTTCCAGGTAATGCGTCTGGGGTCAATGCCGAGCGCATTGCCCTGGTAGATGTGGTTATCAAGCATTGCTGCCAGCAGGTTGTTTGCAGCGCCAATGGCGTGGAAGTCACCCGTGAAGTGCAGGTTGATATCCTCCATGGGCACGACCTGAGCATAACCGCCGCCTGCAGCGCCGCCCTTGACGCCGAATACCGGGCCGAGAGAGGGCTCGCGAAGCGCGATAACAGCGTTCTTACCGATCTTTTCCATAGCCATACCAAGACCCACTGTCGTGGTGGTCTTGCCCTCGCCTGCGGGCGTGGGGTTGATTGCGGTGACGAGGATAAGCTTACCGTTCGGCTTATCAGCGGTACGCTTGATAAAATCGTCGGTGATCTTCGCCTTGTACTTACCGTAGTACTCGAGTTCATTCTCGGTTACACCGAGCTTTTCGGCAATCTTGCCGATGGGAAGCATAGTAGCTTCCTGTGCA
>CAZCRV010000136.1:0-5984 GCA_964501175.1 uncultured Clostridium sp. | reverse complement strand
ATTTTTCGATACGCATCAGACGGGTGAGATCGTCAGCCGCCTGTCTTACGACATTGACACGCTCAACGCGTCCTTGTCAAACGACGTGCTGGCCATTTGCGCAAACAGTATCACGGTTATCGGCTCGCTGATCATGATGCTGACCATTTCCCCTGTTCTGATTCTGGTCTTTGTGATCACAGTACCCATCTCTCTGATCTTTACCAAGTATAAATCCACGCATATCCGCCCCCTGTTCCGCAAGCGCTCGGCCAAGCTTGGCGAGCTCAACGGCTTTGCCGAGGAAATGCTGTCGGGGCAGAAGACCATCCGCACCTACGGCAAGGAGCAGGTGATCACAAGCCGCTTTGACGTGCGCAACGCAGAAGCCTGCGGCGCATATTATAAAGCAGATTATCACGGCTCGGTCATCGGCCCGACGGTCAACTTTATCAGTAACTTGTCGATCGCGCTGATCACCCTCTTGGGCAGTATCTTTTATATGTTCTCGCTGGGCGGCACGGTGCAAAATCCCTTGTTTATCATCGGCCTTGGCGACGTGGGCTCGTTCGTGCAGTACGCAAGAAAGTTTGCAGGCCCCATCAACGAGTTTGCCAACATTTTCTCCGAGCTGCAGAGTGCGCTGTCGGCTGCGGAAAGAGTATTTGGTGTGATCGACCAAGCGCCCGAGCCTGCGGACAAAAATGACGCCGTGGTGCTGGATGCCAAGGGTCAGGTCACGCTTGATCAGGTTGAGTTTGGCTACGTAGAAGGAAAGCAGATCTTGCACGGACTTTCGGTCAAGGTAGAGCCGGGTCAGACCGTGGCCATCGTAGGACCTACGGGCGCGGGCAAGACCACTATTATTAACCTACTCATGCGCTTTTACGATATTGACGCAGGCGAGATCACCTTTGACGGCATTCCCATCACGGACGCCACGCGCGACAGCCTGCGCAAGAGCTTTACCATGGTATTACAGGATACGTGGCTGTTTGGCGGCAGTATTCGCGACAATATCGCGTACGGATGCGAGGATGCGACCGACGAGGAGGTGATCGAGGCAGCCAAGGCAGCCAAGATCCACCACTTTATCACGTCGCTGCCCCAGGGGTACGCGACTCAGCTGTCCGACGGCGGTGTCAACCTCTCCAAGGGCCAGCGTCAGCTGATCACCATTGCGCGCGCCATGCTCTCTAGTGCGCCTATGCTGATTCTCGACGAGGCAACGTCCAACGTAGACAGCCGCACCGAGCATCAGATCCAGGACGCCATGCTTGCGCTGATGAAGGGAAAGACCTGCTTTGTGATCGCGCACAGACTTTCTACTGTGCAGCACGCGGATAATATTTTGGTTGTCAAGGACGGCAATATCATCGAGAGCGGTACGCACGAGCAGCTGCTCGAGATGGGTGGCTTCTATGCATCCCTGTACGGTGCGCAATTTGTGAATTGATCGAAAAATACAATCAAAATCGGAGGAATCAAGCATGAAGCATTTATGGATTCTTTTGGCAATGATCCTTGCGTGCAGCCTGTGCTTTGCAAGCTGTGACAAGACTCCCGAACCCCCCGAAACTCCCGAAACCCCCGAAACCACAGCCGAGCAAGGCGCTCTTGCTCCCGTGACCGATGAGATCACCACTCCCGAGCAGACAACTGCCGAAGAAACCACCGAGAAGGAAGCGGTGGCGCATCCCACACGTGAGCAGATCAAGGAGGTGGCATCGGTTGTTTTGGAAATGGACGACATCCTTGCCGCTGCCAACAACGAGCAGCAGGACTGGAGCGACTTTGGCGGCCTGACCGTGCATGAGGACGGCACGTTTACCGCGCTGTTCCGCATGGGCACAAACGATATCTGGGATCCTTACTTCTATCTGATCAAAGAGGACACCGTGGTGGATAACATTCTGGTCATTCAGTACCGCTCTGCGATCGACCAGACGCTGAACATGTATGCAGGCACCGAGGGCTATAGCGCAACCGGTGCGGGCGACCACATTTCGGATGAAATGTTTGCTACAACCGGCGACGATTGGGGATATCTGATCCTGGATCTTTCCGACGAGGCTGCTTGCTATGATCCGGATGCATCCTCCCTTGGATACATGCGCTTTGGCCTTTCCATGGCCGAGAGCGGCGATACCATTCAGTTTGGCTTTGTTGCATTCTTCCATTCCATGGATGAGGTCAATGAGCATATTCCTTACTAAATAGTGAAAAGGAGCGTTTTATGAAAAAATCATTTCTTTTGATACTCCTTGCAAGCATTCTTGCCTGCGCCATGCTGTCGTGTGCGCTGGTGGCTTGTACGCCCGATGATCCCTCAGAAGATTCGACCGATACCGAACAGGTCACCGAGGGCGAAACCCAAGGCGAAACCCAAGGAGAAACCGAGGGCACAACGCAGGGCGAGACCGAGCCGCCCGAGGAAAGCTCCACCGAGCTGGCCGTTCCCGAGGTCAACGGCGTGGTTGCTGACTTTAATCTGGTCGAGGCGGATGATCTTGCCAAGTTCTGTACAGGGCCCAATCAGATCGAGGTAAGCGTTGGCACGGACGAGGATGGAGAGCAGTATCTTTCTCTTTCCACCAATGTAGCGGGTGCTAACGACCCCTTCGTGGATTTCAGCTTCAAAAAATTCTATAAAAAGGTCGGCATGGATGCCGTAGACGCGGATGACTACAAGTACGTAGTTCTTAAGGTCAGAAACGTCAGCTGCAGCTCGGGCACGTTTGAGCTGTTCTTCTATTCCGGCTCCACCGGTGGTGCAACGGGTGGCATGATGACCTCTGCCTCCTTTGACCTTGACAACCACGATTGGCAGTACGTGCTCTTTGACCTCTCTACCTTTGCAGGCTGGACGGGTAAGGTCAACGGCTTCCGCTTTGACTATATGGTCAGCGGCATCGATGTGGGCGAGGAGCTGCATATTGCCGAAATTCAGTTCTTAGAGAGCGACGAGGCGTATTATAAGCTGTTTGATATCGGCTGGGATAAGATTGGCGTGATTGCAAGCGAGCAGGCAAAGGCCGAGGCACAGCAGCTGTTGAGCTCTGTGAGCATGCCTGCAACCAAGTACGATTCCTATACTCCTTTGACTGCGGAGAATGAGGACGCAAGCCTTACCTTGTGGTTTGATCATCTTTACAACCGCACCCCGCAGGCGACCAATACCTCCAACGGTAAGGATACTTATCAGATTCAGCTTGCCAAGAACGAGATCGAGGGCTGCCAGGTGCTGCTTGGCGCACAGAACGATGCCGAGGGACTCAAGGTGTACGTTTCCGATTTTACCAATGGATCGGGTGACACTTTGGCAACCGAGCTGTTCTGGGGCTACTACTTCAACGTAGAGGGCGAGAGAGTCATTGATCCTCTGCCTCCCGTAACCTACGAGCCGGATCAGACCATGCTTGACTGGGTCAACGGCGGCAACGGTGCGGGTGAGCAGCTGCCGCTCTTGCAGGTGTACGACGGCTTTGATGTGGGGGCGGGTGAAAACCAAGCCTTTATCATCAAGGCAACAAGCAAGCCGGACAGTACGCCCGGTGAATATAGTGCAACCGTGACGGTTGTGGACAAGGACGGCAACGAGGTCAAAAAGGCGACCGTATTTGCCTACGTCTGGAATTTCGAGCTGCCCGAGGCAAGCTCCTGCAAGACGCTGATGAGTCTGAGCGGCTTTGACGTGTACGTGTCCTATAAGGACTGGGCGGGCATTGTCGAGAACGACGAGGGCAAGCATCTGCCGCAGATTTATTACGATTATCTGCTTGAAAACCGCGTTTGCGCATACGATCTGCCCTTTGAAAACTCGGACGGCACCTTCTCCGACCCGAGATTTGTGGAGTATCTGGATAATCCTCGCGTTGTAGCGTTCCAGCCGCTTGGCTACAGCAAGGAGCTGAATGCGAGCAACGTTTCCAATGCGTACGCTTTCCTGTCGCAAAAGCAGGAATGGCTGGATAAGGCGTACTTCTACCCCGTTGACGAGCCCTTGAACGTGGGCAGACTGGACGATGTCAACAATTACGGCAAGCTGCTCTCGGAGTATTTCCCCGGCTATAAGCTGATCGTACCCATGCATGTCAGCTACACCGTGGACGGTGGGGACTTCTTCTCCTACGTGTCCGAGTACGTCAACGTATGGTGTCCCAAGACCTTCTTCTATAACACCTTTGCCGAGTGGTACGGTGATCGTACCTTGACCTATGGCAGCTCTGTGATGACCGAGCAAAAGCTTGGCTCGTTCAGAGACCGCATGTGGGCAGAGCAGGAGAAGGGCGACGAGCTTTGGTGGTACGTGACCAGAAGACCTTGCGATCCTGAGATCACGTTGATCATTAACGATGATGCGATCAATGCTCGCACGCTGTTCTGGCAGCAAAAGCTGTACGGTTTGGACGGATTCCTTTACTACTTGGTCAACGACTGGACAAACGGTTCGACCAAGTGGTACGTTCCCTCTGCCGATGAGTTCTATTTCGGCATGGATGCTTTGCATGAGATCGAAAACACGCAGGGAATCAACGTGTACGGCAACGGCATTCTGATCTACAGCGGTGCATATTTTGCGCAAACCGACCCCGTGGGATCTCTGCGTCTTGAGTGCGTGCGCGACGGCATTGAGGACTTTGAGTATCTGACCATGCTGGAGGAAAAATATGGCAAGGACGTCGTGGATGCCATCATCAACGAGTGGACCACGAGCGTCGGCGAGTACAGCACCGACGAGGAGCAGTTCAGAGAGCTGCGCGCAAAGCTGGGCGCATTGGTCGAGGCTGCGCAGTAAAAGAAAAAATCAGCCCGATGGGCTGAGTAACGAGTGTTAAAACGGAAGCAGAAGTCTTTGATTAAGGCTTCTGCTTTCATTTTTCGTTTATTTTACTTAATCCACAAAATATCTGCCTTGCCGCAAATCTTGGCTGCCACGCCCTCGGGCATATAGACGCATGCGCCGGGGGAGAGGGTGACGTCCTCGCAGCCCTTTGCGCAAACGGTTGCTGCGCCGCCCGTGCAAAGAACACCGCGGATGTCGGCGGGGATTTCCACGCTTGCTTTTCCGTCGAGTGTCAGCGCGTAGGTGGCAAAGTAGGGGCATTCTGCCAAGGTGCGAATGCTGCCGCCCTCGATTTCTTTGGTGGCGGTTGCGTCCTTTTCTACCGTGTAAGGCTCGGTTTTGGAAACCGCCAGGGCCTGCTCTATGTGCAGCTGACGCGGCTTTCCGTCTGCGCCCACGCGTCCCCAGTCCCAAACGCGATAGGTAATGTCCGAATTCTGCTGCACCTCGGCAAGCAAAATACCCGCGCCGATGGCGTGCACGGTTCCGGGCGGGATGAAAAAGACGTCACCCGGGTGTACGGGCACAAAGGAGACCACGCTCTCGGGCGTGCCGGCTGCGATCTGCGCGGCAAATTCCTCTGTGGTAATGGCATGGTCAAAGCCACAGATCAGCGCAGCACCGGGATCGGCGTCCAGCACGTACCACATCTCGGTCTTGCCGCGGCTTTGGTGATGCACCCGAGCATATGCGTCGTCGGGGTGCACCTGCAGCGAGAGCTTGTCACGCGCGTCGATTAACTTTACCAGAATCTCGGGCGCAGTCTGTCCCCAAGCGGCAAGCGTTTCGGAAAGAGTTTTGCCCGCAAATTCACCGTTTTGCACGGTGCTGGGGCCGTTTGGATGGCAGGAAAGCACCCAGGCCTCAGCGGCAACGTCCAGATCGGTGTCGATTTTGTAAAGCGTTTTGAGCTTTTGGCCGCCCCAAAGGTAATCCTTGACGGCGGGCTTTAAGAGTAAGGGATACATACGTCCTCCAAATAATCTTTTTGTTGACTTATCGTTGCTTTTATTATATAATAAAAGGTAGTAGAAAGTCAAGAACAATTCGCGATTCGGAGGGAACGGGATGAAGCCGCAGCAGCTGGTTGAATTTATGGGTGTCATTGAAAAGCTCAAGTGCAATACGCGCCATTCCTGGACGTCGTCGGGACGAAGGG
>CAZCRV010000135.1:0-6011 GCA_964501175.1 uncultured Clostridium sp. | reverse complement strand
GGGACGCATTATTTTCGGTATTTTGGTAAAATATAAGAAAAAATGATGCGTGAAGGAGAAACGTATGGAGCGATTGATAGCGGACGGCAGTCAGATACAGGGCTTTGCGGAATATCTGCGAGAAAACGAGAAAAGTGCGGCGACCGTGGAAAAATACGTGCGCGACGCGCGCGCTTTTTGCGCGTTTGCGAATGGACGCGAGATCGACAAGCAAGCAGTCATGGATTACAAGGAACATCTTGGCCGGCATTATGCCGTTGCAAGCGCGAATTCCATGATAGCTGCGCTCAATGCTTTTTTGCAGTATTGCGGGGCGGGGGAGCTGACGATCAAGCGGTTTGCCATGCAAAGGCGGGTGTTTTGCGAGCAAGAGAAGGAGCTGACACGCGACGAATATTACCGTTTGATCGACGCGGCAGGCAAGCGCAAAAACGAGCGACTCTGCCTGATCATTCAGACCATCTGCGGCACGGGAATTCGCGTCAGCGAGCTGCAATTCATTACGGTCGAGGCCGTGCAAAGGGGAGAGGCCAACGTCAATTGCAAGGGCAAGAATCGCCGCATTCTGCTGGTGTCGGCCTTGCGAAAAAAGCTGGCGCGATATGCCAAAATGCAAAACATTTGTGCGGGGAGCATTTTTGTCACGCGCAACGGAAGGCCCATCAGCCGCGTGGACGTCTGGCGGCAGATGAAATCCCTGTGCAGGCAAGCGGGTGTGCTGCCAAGTAAGGTGTTTCCGCATAATCTGCGGCATCTGTTCGCGCGCACGTTTTACAGCATGGACAAGGACATTGCCAAGCTTGCGGACATCCTGGGGCATTCAAGCATCGATACCACGCGCATTTATATCGTGACCACGAGTGCAGAGCACCTCAAAAAGATGCAAAGCATGCGCCTGATCCTGTAAATTCCTGCAAAAGGGCATAAAAAAAGCCGATGCCTGCGCATCGGAGTGTGTAACATAATGAGAGTTATGTTGCTATAATTCTCCCATATGTTCTGTGATCGTGCTACATTATAGCATTCAAAAATCAAAAAATCAATAGTGCTTGCACGAAACGCACATTTTTATACATCAAAAACAATATTTTGGCGCGACAAAGGAACCTTTCGAGTTGTTTTTTCAAAAAACAGTGGCGAAAGGCTTTTGTCGTGTTTTTTTGTGCCCATTTTTTTGCGCTTTTTTCAATTACAACCGGTGCCATAGTTCAAAGCATAGCAACATAACTCTCATTATGTTACCGTGAAATAATCATGATTATTTTAAGGAGAACATTCAACATGAAAACAAACAACAAGGGCTTTTCGCTCGTAGAACTCATTGTAGTTATTGCCATTATGGCAATCCTCGCCGCTGTGGCAATTCCTACCTTCTCGGGCTTTATCAATAAAGCAAACATTGCTTCTGATGATAGCTATGCTAATGATATTAAGTATGCATGCAAAATCGCGTTCGCATCTGAAGGAGAAGTTACCGATGTAAAGGTTAGTGGTAATAAAGATGGCAAGTGGGCTACCATTACCGTTACGGTTAAAGATCCGAGCGGCGCTACTACTAATACATATACAATTACCAATGGTGATACAGTTTCCTATAAAAAGGATACGGCTGATATGACCGGAAGTGCTTTAGCATGTGCAAAGGAAGCAGTTGCAACGATTGATACCAAATATACATTCAAAACAACCAGTTATGCGACTGCAAAGTAATTGAATAACAGCAAAGCATAAAACTAAATGAATATCCACATTTCCCGGCCAAGGAGATACCTTATGGTCGGGAAATGTACTAATGAAAGGTAATATATGAGAAATTTATTATTTTCAAAATCCCAAAGAAAGCACTATTCCGATACCGTGGTACGTATTGGAAAGAACAATTTGGGCTTTTCTTTGGTCGAACTGATTATAGTTATCGCAATTATGGCAATTCTTGCTGCAGCTTCAATTCCGGTAGTGGGCGCATTCATTAAGAAAGCCGAAAAGAGCAATGACATAAGCTTGGTAAAAGATATTCTTTATGCGATTGATCTTGCTAATGAAGCAGATGCGTTTGCTGGCTATCGGCAAACAGCACTGGGCGATATTGAATATCCGATCGCGTTTATTGTAATTGGCGAAGGAGGAACTCAAGTGGTGACATCGTCAACATCTATTAAGTATGACGAAACGCCGTGTGACTTCCAATTCAAAACAATTAATACGTTTGTTAAAACAGGAGAATGGTCACAGCAGTGTCCTAATATCAGTTCCGGTTCTTATACTGTTAAGGGTGACATTTATGAAGTTCGATCTGTCCAATATGAGTATTGTGCAGCTCATACTCCTGAAAATGCATTTGCTGAAACAACTGAAGCACAGCAGAAGCCTTGTGATTATAAGCATGTAGGAACTAAAAAAAATGTATTCGGCGATTTATATTACTGTAATGGCTGTGATAAAGAAGCAACAGAATTTGTAACAATTCCAATTGGTTCAACTATTATTCCCAATGAAGAGATAGTGTGTAAGCGTAGTCCTGAAAATACGAGTATCTGTTCCGCAGCATATCAAAACTCCTATGGTACCATTGATAAGAATACTGTCGGAACAACAGATACAAATACTGAGCATGCAGTTTATCAAGCACTTGTTGATGTTTTTGGTGATTCTTGGGATATGAAACTGTCCTATGATAAATGGAATGAAGAAGCAGATTATAATTATTCTACATTTTATGCCAATGCAGATAATCTCTTTGAAGACATTGAATCGCTGAGTGGCACTGTTCAAAAGGCAAGTGCCTGGAGAGAATTTCTTGCTAAAGTGGGTATCTCAATATCTCAAGAATATAACAGTGATTCTGAGGTGCTCAGTGCAATAGCGACAAACGTGCTTACCAAGTATCCAAATTACTCGGACTGGGAAGCTGCTTGGATTGTTGCCGGAAACGCAGGTACAGATACTATTTATCCTTTTGGGTTTAGTGCGAGTGATGGTGGCATGGAAACGTATGCTGCATGCAGAAAAGGATATAATTCCGCTTTTGCTTCTTATTTGGAAGCGTGCGGTCAAACGGACTATGCAAATGTAATCAGCGCATATAGAGCAGTGCAAGAAGATTATATCGAAAATACACTTAACACCATTGGTATGTCAGATTTACAGATGCCTGCAACGATTACGCAAAAATCGTTCTACACAGATTTCGTTGATATGAACACGCATAACAATCATTTGTATGTGCAGCTTTTGGAGTACTACAGCAATGATGAGAAAAAGGCGACGGATGCATTGGGAGATATAGAGAAATACTATAAGCAATATCTGACCTCTGATGCATACTTGGAGAATTGTAAAGCTTTTTATGATACTATGAGCACTATTGTTGAAACAAAGGGCGTAGCTGAGAGTTCGGGTGATTACTTCAACTACTACGAAGGCTACATCAATGAAATTGGTTCTCTTTATGAAGTAGTAGCAGACGCCAACAAGAACGGCGACCTCGTCATTATCGTATCTCTCAAGGACGGTAAGGCTGTTTGCACCTTGTCCAACGCAGCCGCTGACCCCCGCAACAACTAATCATTTCAAAAAATGAACACAATCCTATTTTCAAACACCTTAGCGGAGAAGTGCCCGGGTGTGCTTGATCTGTGGGATCATGAAAAAAACGGGGGGCTGAGCCCCGAGAATGTGTCGGTGCATGACAAGAAAAAGGTGTGGTGGCGTTGCGAATGCGGGCACAGCTGGCAGTCGCCTGTCAACGGTGTGGCGGGGGGCGGCACGCGCTGCCCCTATTGCGCGGGCTACAGGGCAATCCCGGGCGAGACCGATCTCGTGACGCTTTTCCCGGAAATTGCAGCCGAGTGGGATTATGAGAAAAACGGCGATCTTGACCCCGGCAACACAGCCCCCGGCACGCACACTAAGGTCTGGTGGAAATGCTCGCTTGGCCACAGCTGGCAATCCGCGCCCTACTCCCGCACCAAAAAAGCAAGCGCCGGCTGCCCCTATTGCGCGGGGCGCAAGGTATGGCCCGGATTTAACGATCTGGCAACCCTGAAGCCGCTGCTTGCAAGCGAATGGTACCAGCCGCTCAACGGGGAGCTGACCCCCTCGGACGTCACGCTTGGCTCGAATAAAAAGGTCTGGTGGTGCTGCTCCGAAAATCACGTCTGGGAGGCTTACGTCTACGCGCGGACGAGATTTCGCAGCAGCGGCTGCCCCGTTTGCGCAGGCGTCGTCAAAAGACGCAAGATCAAGTACTACATGGATGATGACATTTTGATCCGCAACTAAAAAATAATAAACGCCCCCCGGGGGTGATAAATTAGCGGAAAACTTCGCACAAAACAAGGATTGTATCACATGGATGCAGTCCTTGTTTTATGTGATTTTTTTTCGCTAATCCGTCATTCTTGACAACGGTGCGTGATTCCTGTATAATGATAGTGAAATCCAACCCTTACAGGAGGCATGGGCAACGCATTTTGTTAATGATCTGCTTTTGGTTTTTCAGCGCATTGGCGACATGCTGGCGGAGAAATTCCCCCGATAAGCGGGATTGTGATCCAAAGAGAGGAGAATATACGTTGTGATTTGTACAAATGAGTTTCGTGTAACCGATTACGGTGTACAGGCAAATATAACAGAGCTGCAAACAGCGCAGATTCAGGCCGTGCTTGACAAGTGCCGCCAGGGCGGGGGAAAGGTCGTCTTCCCGCGCGGAAAATACTTTGTTTCCTCGCTTTGGATGTGGTCGGATACTACGCTTTACTTAGAAAAGGGTGCGGAGATCTTCGGCAGCACCGAATGTGACGATTATGAGGTGTTCTCCATTCCAACGACCGTGCAAATGCGCTCGGATATGGAGCTGATCACCGAGTATTACGGGCAGCCCTGGAAGACCTACCGCCGCGCTATGATCTCGTCCTACGGACAGAAGAATATTGCGATTATTGGCGAGTTTGGGTCTGTCATAGACGGACAGAATTGCTATGACCCCGATGGGGAGGAGGGCTACCGTGGGCCGCATATCGTGTTTTTCTCCTGCTGCGAGAACGTGGAGCTTTGCGGCTATACTGCGCGACATAGCGGCAACTTTTTGCATGAGGCCAACAATTGCCGCAACCTGCATATGCATGGCGTGACCTGCCTTGGCGGCTCGGACGGTATTCATTTGCATTGTACCGAGCATGCCGTGATCGAGGATTGCCTGTTCAAGACGGGCGACGACTGCATTGCGGGCATCAACGTGCGCGACCTTCTTGTGCGTCGCTGCGTGCTCAATACCTCCTGCAATCTGTTCCGCATTGGCGGCGTGGACGTGCACGTGCGCGATTGCTACGCGTATGGCCCTGGGTATTATCCCCACCGCATGACGGTGGTCAAGGGGAAGGGCGATGAGCTGCCGCGCGAGCAGGGCAGGCATAACCTGATCTGCCTGGTGGACTATTTTGCAAGTGCCAACTATCCGTATCAGCCGTCCGAGCTGCACTTTGAGAACTGCGTCATCGAGAACGCAACAGAGGTGCTGCACTATCATGCTGACCAAAATCCTTTGCAAAAGGGCACGTATTTTGGCTCTCTGACGCTGAAAAACGTGCGCTTTACCGATCTTTCCTACCCCACGTGGTGCGAAGCGCCCTCTCATACGCCCATGACCGTGACCTTGAAGGACGTATCGTGGTCGTTCAAGGACGGCAGAGAGAGCCCCTTGTTCTTGGTTGAGCAGAGCAAGAATCTGACGGTTGAGATCCAATAAACAAAGCGAATAATCAGAATAATACTGTATATCCGATCTGTATGGTTACTGCCAAGACAATTTCTTCCGCGCAAGCAAAAATGCAGTTGCAAAGCGACTTGGCGAACAGCCTGCAAATATTGAAAACCAAGAATCCAACAAACAGACCGTTCCTGCGCCGAGTTGGCTCAGAGGTAGGAAGAAAGACGGTAGAGAGGAGCGATAACTGTAAAGGCATCGGATTTTGCTCCGATGCCTTTTTCAATTATGAACAAACCAAAAATTT
>CAZCRV010000134.1:0-6029 GCA_964501175.1 uncultured Clostridium sp. | reverse complement strand
CGGAAATGCTTGACGTGCTGTTGCATGAGGCACATTCCGCATTTTTTCGTAAAGGAGCAAGGCGCGTGATCGTGCTGATCGACGTCTCTCTCATGAACGGCTGTATCGGCCGCGACGGCGTTCCTTTTGAGGGGACGCTGGAGCTTTTGGCAAGATACGGTGCGGAATACAGGATAATTTACTAAAAAATAAGAAAGGAGATGCAAAATGCAGGAAGAAAAAGAGTTGATGCAAGAGCAGCAAGTCGACGAGCGTGGGCTGATCAAACTGTCGGGCAGTATTGAGCACGTGATCTATGCAAACGAGGACAACGGCTACGCCATTTGCGACTTCGGCACGGATGACGACGAGCTGATCACGATCGTGGGCACCATGCCGTATATTGCCGAGGGCGACCGCATCAATGCGTACGGCAAGTGGGTGCACAATCCAAAGTACGGCACGCAATTCCGCGTGGAATCCTACGAGCGCGAAATGCCTGCGGATGCATCTGCCATTTTGCGGTATCTGGCCTCGGGTGCGATCAAGGGGGTCGGCCCAAAGACCGCGCAAAAAATCGTGGCCAAATACGGCGAGGAGACGCTTGAGATTATGGAAAAGCACCCCGAGTGGTTGGCCGAGATCTCGGGCATCACACTCAAAAAAGCGCGCGAGATCGGTAAGGATTTCAATGAAAAATCCGGCATTCGCAGCGCCATGATGTTTTTCAGAGACTATTTCGGTGCGGCGCTGACCGTTCGCATCTATAAGCAATGGGGTAGTGCGGCGGTGGATATCGCGCGCGCCAACCCATACAGGCTTTGCAACGAGGTTGAGGGCATCGGCTTTGAGCGCGCAGATGCCATGGCACAAAGCCTTGGCATTGCAGCAGACCACGAGGAGCGAATCAAAAGCGGCATTTTGTATATGCTGCGCTCCAATGCCGCGCAGAACGGGCACGTTTGCCTGCCGCGCGATAAGCTTGTCGCGGGGGCGGCAAGGCTGCTGGGCACCGACGAGGAGAGAACCAACGAGGCGGTCAGCCGCCTGCTTAGTGACAACCGTGTGTGCTATTCCATGTTTGACGGAACGCAGTATCTGTACGATTCCCGCGTGTACGCCCAGGAGGTGTATATTGCCGAGAAGTTGGTGCTGCTTGACAAGCTTTGCCCCACGATCAACGCGGGCGATGTGCACGCTTTTATTGCCAATGAGGAGCGCAAGAATGGCATGAAGTATGCGAATATGCAGAAAAAGGCCATTTTCGCAGCTCTTGAGAGCGGCGTTATGATTCTGACGGGCGGCCCGGGTACGGGTAAAACCACGGTTGTGCGCGCGCTGATCGATATTTTTGACGCAATGGGACATAAGGTCGCGTTGGCTGCGCCCACAGGCAGAGCCGCGAAAAGACTGTCCGAGTCCACGCAAACCGAGGCAAAAACCATTCACAGACTGCTGGAGATGGAGTTTTCGGGCGACGACGCGGACGGCGGCAAATTCCGCAAGAATCAGCAGGATCTTTTGGACGAGAACGTGATCATCGTGGACGAGGCGTCCATGGTGGATAACGCGCTGATGTGCCATTTGCTCAAGGCGGTCAAGCCGGGCGCGAGATTCATTCTGATCGGCGATGCGGATCAGCTGCCCAGCGTGGGTGCGGGGTACGTGCTGCACGATCTGATCGAAAGCGGTCGCTTTTCCACAGTGTGTCTTGACGAGATCTTCCGCCAGGCACAAAAATCGCTGATCGTCACCAACGCGCACGCCATCAATAAAGGAAAAATGCCCGATCTTTCGGTCAAGGATAACGACTTTTTCTTCCTGCCGCGCAAAACTGACGCAGAGATCGCTGCCACGGTGGCAGACCTGTATCAGAACCGCCTACCCCGCACGTACGGAGAAATGGCGCGCAACGGTACACAGATCATCACGCCCTCACGGCGCGGTGAGGGTGGTACAGATCATCTTAATCTGCTGTTGCAAAGCCGTATGAACCCGCCCGCCAAGGGCAAGCGCGAGCATACCTTCCGCGACTCGGTGTACCGCGAGGGGGATCGCGTCATGCAGGTCAGAAACAACTACGACGTGACCTGGGAAAAGACCGACGGCACGCAGGGCAGCGGCATTTTCAACGGCGATATGGGCGTGATCCGTCGCATTCATCCGTCGGATCGGATGATGGAGATCGAATTTGACGACCGCTTGGTCGAATATGATTTCTCCTCGCTGGAGGACCTGGAGCATGCATACGCCATTACGGTACATAAGAGCCAGGGAAGTGAGTATCCTATCGTCATCGTGCCCATGTACGCAGCACCGCCTATGCTGCTGACGCGCAATCTGCTTTATACCGCGGTCACGCGCGCGCAGAATATGGTGATTTTCGTAGGCAGAGAAGAGGTCGTGGCGCAAATGGTGGGCAATAATCGCCAGTCCATGCGATACACGGGTCTTGCACAACGCTTGCGCACCGAGGTGGAATGATGGAAAAGAGCTACAAAATGCTGCGCAGATTACTGTTTCCGCCCAGATGCGCCGCTTGCGGTGTGCTTTTGGACGATGCGTTTTCTGCTGCACCGCGTGCACTTTGCAAGCCATGCCTTGTCAAATGGGATGCGCAAAAACAGGCACTTTGCCATTGCTGCGGCGAGCCGGTGACCGATTGCAAGCGCGCGGTCAACTCCATGCCCAAGCATGGGATCGATACCTTGATCAAGCTTGTGGAATACGAGCCGGGAAAGCGTGCGGGCGTGGGAAACCGCGTGATCTTCAAGCTTAAGGACAAAGAAAGTGCCGAGCTGCAGGCCTTTTTGGCCGCAGAGCTGGCACCGTCCGTCTATAAACAGCTGACGGAGCTTGGGCAGACGCCCGAGAATGCCGTGCTTGTCTGGGCACCGCGCTCAAAGCGTGCCAAGCGCGAGCGTGGATTTGACCAATCAAGGGGGCTTTGCATGGCCCTGGCGCACGAGCTTGGGATGCCAAAGCCCGTGCAAATGATCCGTCGCACGGGTGGTCGCGTACAAAAGAAGCTTGGCGAGGAGCAGAGAAGGCAGAACGCGTTTTCCGCCTTTGAGGCTGTGCCCGAGCATTGTGCCGACTTAAAAGGGAAGTGCGTGATTTTGGTGGACGACGTGGTCACCACTGGTTCGACTCTCTCGGCATGCGCGGCCAAATTAAGACCGTACAAGCCCGCGCACGTCATCGCGGTGTGCGTGGCGGTGGATGCACCGCAATAAAAAACGACCTGCACGGCAGGTCGTTTTTTATTGAATGCAGAATGCAAAATGCAGAATGCAGAATGGAGGTAGACAATCCCCGATGGGGATTGTCAGATATTTTAATTAGAAATTCATCATCCATCTTCCCGCGTCCAGAATCCATCTCTCGCACTCGGGGCGCTCCAAGAGGGGCTGGCCGTACGAGGTCTCTCTGTTACAAAGTGCCAGGCCGTGAGGGCCGTGGGGGTAAACGTGCAGCTCAAACGAAATGCCGTGGTCGGCAAGCGCGTGCGCGTAAACCAGCGAATTCTGCACGGGAACACCCTGGTCCTCGGCCGTGTGCCAGATAAAGGCGGGGGCGGTCTTGGCGTTTACGTGCTTATCGATCGAATAGTACGCGCGCTCCTCGGCGGACGCTTCGGAAGAGCCGCACAGCATGTTGAACGAGCCCAGATGCCCGTACTTGCTGCTCTCGATCACAGGGTAGCCCAGCACCGTGCCCGTGGGACGGTGCGCATCGTTATCCGTGCAGCCAACCGCTTCGCGAATTTCGGGCAGATCGAACATCGTACCGCAAGAAGCCGAAAGGTGACCGCCTGCGCTGTAGCCGTTGATAAAGACGTAATTCGGGTCAACGTCGTATTCCTCTGCGTGCTCGCGCAAAAACTTGACCGTCTTGCAGGCCTGGAGCAGGGGACGACGGTTTGCTGCATTTTCACAGATTGAATAGCGCAGGATGAATACGTTAAAGCCCTGCGCCAAAAACTGCAGCGCGATGGGCTCGGCCTCGCGGTCGGAGAGAAACGCATAGCCGCCGCCGGGACAAACGATGACCGTGCGGCGCGCGGTGATCTTCAGCTCGGGGCTCTTGTCGTGCAGATAAGCGATCAACATGCAATCGGGATATTCGGGGAAGGGGCAGAGAGTAAAGTGCTTCATAACGGATACGTCCTTTCCATGATTTGATTTTATTATAGCATAAAAGGACAAAATATGCAATCCGCTTTTGACCGTTGTGTGAAAAAATTCCAAATACTCTTGACACAAAGCGAATTCTTCGCTATAATATGGTTAATAAGATGGCGAATGTGTCGTCACTTGTTAATACTTAACTTAAGAGGTGTAACATGAAAAGAACATTGGCTCTGATTGTAGCTGCTCTCATGATTGCCGCTATTTGCGTCATTCCCGCAGCTGCTGCAGATCGCACCGAGATTTCCGGCTATTATGAGTATTCGGCTGAAAAGAATGAAGAAATTCTCGCAGGCGAAGCAGGTGAGGCTTCCATGAAGTGGAACGTTCCTTACCAGGCAATCACCCCCGTGCTGGACGGTGTGATCAACAAGGACGAGTACGCTCGTTTCGAAAACTTTGAGGACTACATTACCCTGGCAACCACCACCAACTACGGCGCAGATGCTGCCGACGCTCTGTACGAAAAGGTAGCAGGCGGCTTCTTTGATGCTTACTGGTGCTGGGATGGTAAGTACATGTACATGGCATTCAACATTGACTGCATCGACGACTACTACTGCACGCCCGATCAGGACGTTATGCTGTTTGCTTACAACTGCCTGCAGATCGGCTTTGCTGACGTAGACGCATCCGGTAAGGACCCCACCTATACCGAGCTTGGCTTTGGTTATGACAACATCAACAACAGAGACATTACCTTCTCCTGGACTCCCGGCCCCGGCCAGTACCAGTCTGGTGAGGATGATTTCGTCGGTGCATACGACGAAGCTACCAAGAGAGTTACCTACGAGCTGAGAATTGACCTGCAGCAGGCTTTCGGTTGGGAAAAGTATCCCGAGAACGGCGACCAGATCAACTTTGCTTTCGTGCTTGAGATCGCAGGCGCAAACGACTCCACCACCAACGCACAGGTTCTGTTCTGCCAGGGTATCGGTGGACAGTACTCCCGCAAGGTGAACGAATACTTCGCTCGTATTACCTTTACCGGCAAGCCCGATGACGTTCAGATCGAAGCAGGCGTACTGCCCTCCGTTTCCGAGGAAGACCTGGAATACGATCTGCGCGAAGCAATCGACTTCTCCGAAGAAAACGTGATGAACACCATGGTTGGTGAAGGCGCGAAGGTTGAGCAGATCACCGAGGGTGAGGACACCTTTATGCGTATCACCGCTGAGGCTGACGGCTGCTACGTTTACAGCACCGCTTACCCCAGAAACCTGCTGTCTGACGTCAGATACCTGGTTATTAAGTACCGTACTGCATCCAAGAACGCTGAAGAGTGCGGCATTCTCTGGAAGACCAGACAGGATCCTGAATTCAACGTTGAAGAGTGCTATTATGACTACATGGTTACCGATGGTAACTGGAACTACATGCTGCTTGACATGAACGGTGAGGGTAAGTGGCAGGATTACATCCAGACTCTGGGCTTTGTTCCTTTCTATGATGAAGAGGGCGTTGCAGGCTCTACTCTGGACATCGCTTGGATCAAGTGCTACAACTACGATCCTTACGACCTGTTCGAGCAGTATCTGCCCACCGAGCCCGAGACCACCCGGGCTCCCGAGGAGACCACCGATGCTCCCGCGAGCACTGAGGCTACCACTCAAGCTCCCGAGGCTGAAGTAACCACCGAAGCAGAGGCTGAAAAGGGCGGCTGCGGCGGCGTTGTTGGCGCAGGCGTACTTGCTCTGGTTGCAGTACTCGGCACCGCAATCGTGCTCAAGAAGAAGGACTAATCAAATAGCCTTTATTGGGGCGTTGCCTTAGGCAACGCCCCTTTTTTGCTTAGCGGGCGACCGCAGGTCGCCCCTACGGACTCGTTATGAATTTCGGCAACCCCGTAGGGGCGAACTG
>CAZCRV010000133.1:0-6076 GCA_964501175.1 uncultured Clostridium sp. | reverse complement strand
ACCACGCAGATCTACACCCACGTAGCCAACAAGAGCATGGAAGAGGCCATGTCCGCCAATCCGCTTGCGGGCGAGTCGGGACTGGATGAGAAATAAATGCAAAATGCAAAATGCAGAATTGTGGTAGAAAACCACCGACAAAACGTCGGTGGTTTTCGTATTATATCAGAATACTATTCCGTTTTTATTTTCAACCTCAACACGGATGGTAATGCCTTGGCTGTCGATCGAGACGGAATACTTTCCTTTTTTGGCAAGTCTGAAATACTCGTTTGAGCTCTGGAGCACAAAGCCCTCGCGCTGCATGCAGCTCTCAAATTCTTCAAAAGTCGAATTGACAGTCAGACCATATACCGAAATCGCGGGGTCTGTGATCTCTATCGTTGTAATATGCTGTGTCTTGTTCGAATAGTCAGGATAAGACGTGACCGTATAAAGCACATAATGCTCGGGGTCGACCTGCTGTCCTTGTGCATCGGTCGCGGGTACGTAGCCCTTGCCATAAAACTGACGTCCCCCAAACATACCGTACTTCTCCTTGTATTCCGAGAAGTCTACACCGTCCACGTTCTCTCCGATCCAAAACTCAAGCTCGGCATCCTCGGGGCGCAGCACTAAGCCGTCCGTATCTGCCCGCTCAATCGAGATGGGTGCGATCTGCACGGGATAGGATTCCATGATATATCCACCGTAGGTGATACGAACAACGTCACCAACCTCATAATCACCGACGTCCAGGCTGATACCCGCCTCACCTGCCGATCTCGCTTCAAAGCAATCCGTGCCAAGCGGCATGACCATGTGGGTGCTTGTCACCTTGGCAATAAACCAGCGGTTTCCGTCCGCAAGATCGCCGCAATATTGACATTGACTCACCCCCGCATAACCGCAAACGTCGCAAACGCCGTCCGTATTCTGATCCACGTGAGTTCCATAATCATAGTCCACGTCCTCGACAGCGCAATTTTCTCTGCCGCATTCGGGCAAGCGCCAATGCTCGGATTCCGTGTATTTCCACTCTCCGGGAGCATGCTCGTGCCTAAAATCGCAAGCGCACAGGCAGAGAATCAAGCAAAGTACACTGATTATAGCGCATAAAATTCTTTTCACAATCTCGTTCTCCTTGTAAGTTTATAGGTCTCCCACGTAAACGTAGCCGTGATTTCGCACGGTTTTGATCAGTCGCAGACCAAACGCATTCTCCAGCTTTTGGCGCAGGCGGCAGATATATACCTGCCCCTCGTTGGTCTCTTTTGCGTCCAGCAGCTCGGCAAGCTCCTGCTTGGAGATTCCCCGATCCCCCTTTTGCACAAGCAAAGAGAGCACCGCGTATTCCTTTTCGGTCAAGGAGATCTGACGGTTGCCAAACAGTACGCAGCGACTGTCCGCTTGCAGCTCCAGCGCGGCCTTGGTATATTTCACGGGAGTCGGCTTTCCCTTTTGGGGACTTTCTTCCATTTCCCGCATCAGCTCGCGGCGCAGGTCCTCCATAAGAAAGGGTCTGTGAAAGATCATGTGCGCCATGCGACGCGCTCGGAGCGGTAAAGCCTCGGAATCGCGGCAAAGTCCCAGCACGCGCACCTGCTCGGGGATGGCACCGCTGACCTTGCTGTCAAGATCAGCAATCGCAACACAGATCTGCTCCCAATCCACGCTCTGCAGATCCTGCGTGACAAGTGCCTGCGCACCGCACGTGGCTACCTCCAAGGCAAGCACCTTTCCAAGTCGCTCGTCCGAGGTCACGATCAATACTTGATTTTTCATGTGTCACCTCCGAACAGGCGCGCGATCCCTTGGAAAAGCGATTCAAAGAACTCAACGACAGCTTCCCAAATACGGGCAAGCAGCCCTGCAGATGCCGCATTATCGGGAGCAACGGACTCCGCGGTTGCCTGTGTGCTCTTTCCATCCTCGGTCGGTGCACTTGTGGGCACCTCCACAGGTGCATCGGTAGGTGCTTCGGCCGTGACTCTGTCTCGCTCGGTTTCGGGTGTATCCGTTTCTGTGTACTGCGGCGCGTTTTCGGTCTCGGGAGTGGGGGCAGCAGTCTCGGGCACGGTCTGGATGGCCTCACCCGTCATCCCCGCAGCGACCGTGGTAGTCTGCTCTGCGCTGTCCTCTATACCGTCCTCAACGCTTTCATCCCGCGCGGTTTCTTCCTCGGTCTCAATGCCCTCCCAGGCAGTTTCCTCGGTGACGGTGGGCTCGGGCTCGTTCTCGGTCGGCTCGTTCTCGGTCGGCTCGTCCTCTGCAGGAGGAACAGCCTCGGTAACAACCTCCTCGTACGCGGTCTCGGGTTGGATGGTTGACGCCTCCTGCGTGCCAAGTGCGCCGCCGGTGCTGTTGTTCGCATCGGTTTCGGGGGCGAGATCGGTCACGGAGTCCTCTGGCTCGACCGCTTCAAAACCGTCCAGGTTCTTGATCACAAATCTGACCAGCGAGGTGCTGACCACGCTGATGCAGATCACCGCTGCGGCAGCCACGCCCACGAAGGGCGCAATTCTGCCAAGACGCACGCCGCGACCCACGACCTTGGGTGTTGCGGTCTTCTCTTTTTCCACGGCATCCATAACGCGATCCGCAAAGCCCTCGGGGGCCTTGACCGCGCAGGACGCAAGTGCCTCGTTCAAGGCGAGATAATCGTCCAACAATGCCGCGCAATGCTGGCAATTTGCCATGTGCTGCTCTACGCGCTCGGCCTCGGCCTTATTCAGTTCTCCGTCCGCATAAGCGGCCAGCAATTGCTCCATATCCCGGCAATCGTGCACGATTCTCACCTCCTTCATGATGTAATACGAATTTTATTCCCAAATGTTCCCGTTTTGCAAAATATTTTTCAGTGCTTTTTTGGCGCGCCACAGCTTTGATTTGACAGTACCCATGCCAAGCGACATCACCTGCGCCAGCTGCTCGTACGAAAGCCCGTCCACGTAGCGTAAGGTCAGGATCTCGCGCTGCTCGGGCGGCAATCGCAAGAGTGCCTTGGCCACCTCGTCGCGCTGCTCCGAAAGCACTGCGGCCGCGGGCGGGTTACTGCCCGGATCGGGGTCGGATATGGGCCTATCCACCATCTCGCCATCGATCTCGCGCTCCAAGGGCTCGACCTGCCGCCTGGATTTCAGGAAATCATAGCAGGCATTCTTGGCGATCTTCATGATCCATGCATCCGGCTCGTTCTCGCCCCTGTAGCTTGGCAGGGCGCGCCAGATCTTGAGAAACACCTCTTGCGCGATATCCTCGGCGTCGTGGTGATTTTTGGTCATATAGTAGGCCAAGGAATACACCTTGTCCTGATAAGCGCGAACAAGCGAGGCGAACGCATACTCGTCCCCTGCCTTGGCCGCCAAAAGTAATTGGCCGTTCTGCTTTTCGGACACCTGCGTTCACCTCGCTTTCTTTGTATTTTATTGCTCTTTATTGTTCTTGCTTCTGCATAGCCATCAGCTCGTCGTAAACTGCGCAGATCTGCTCGGGGCTCTCGGCCTGCATGATGCGGTCTCGCGTCAGGGCCGCGTAGCGCACGTCGCGCACGTACCATGCCGCGTGCTTTTTGGCCTCTGCCATGCCCACGCGCATGCCCTTTTGCTCCACCATTTCATAGATCTGCTTCATGGCGGTATCAAACCGCTGCTCGATGGTGGGAAGCATATACTCCTTGCCCTCCAACAAAGCTGCTGTCTGCGAAAATATCCAAGGATTACCCAGCGCGCCACGGCCGATCATAATGCCGTCGCAGCCGGTTTCTCTGAGCATGCGCACACCGTCCTCGGGCGTGGCAATGTCGCCGTTGCCGATCACGGGAATGCTCACGCTCTCCTTGACCAATCTCACGATCTCGGGATTGGCCCCGGGCATATACATCTGCTTTCGCGTGCGGCAATGCACGAACAAAGCAGACGCTCCCGCTGCCTCTGCGACTCTTGCAAGCTCGGGCGCGTTGATGCTGTGCTCATCCCAGCCCGCACGCATCTTGACCGTCACGGGCAGCTTGATAGCTCCTACCACAGCCTCAATGATCTTGCCGGCTAATGGGATATCCTTCATCAAGGCACTTCCCTCACCGTTGGCCACCACCTTGTTGACGGGGCAGCCCATGTTGATATCAATGGCCACGGGCGGCATTTCGCTCTGACAACCAAGATAGTCGCAAGCCTCGATCATACGCGCAGCCTCGGCCATCAGCTCGGGCTCATGCCCGAACAGCTGCACCGCCATGGGATATTCCTCTCCCAGCACACAGGCAAGCGGCGCGCTCTTGGAGCGGCTTGCAAATTTGGGGCTTTTTTGCTCGTAGCAAAGCGCTTTGGCCGACACCATTTCGCTGACGGTAAATTCCGCACCGTTCTGTCTGCAGGCACGGCGAAAAGCCCTGTCCGTCGCGCCCGCCATGGGTGCTAAAAACAGGCCGTGAGTAAGTTGTGCCTCTCCGATCTTCATGTGCCGTCCATCCTTGTATTTGATATTAAGAATCATACCACATTTGCGCACGTTTGTCAAGTTTGTCGGCTTGTCGCGATTGCCGTCGCACGATTTTTTTGCGCGAATGCGCTCACAATCCCGCAAAGTCGCACAATCGCGGTCAAACTGCCCCAAAACGGGGCGAATTGCGTCGTGCGAAATGCTTTGACTTCATGCATAACGGTTGGTATAATCAAGTCACAAATCAAAAAAGGAGGTACGTTCATGAAACACGCATGGACAAAAATGCTGGCGTTTGCGCTGATCGGGCTGCTTTTGCTCTCGACCACCGCCTGCAAGAACAAAAAAGAGGACGAGCTGCCCGAGGACGGCAGCGAACAGACAACCGATATGCTTGAAGGCAACTTTGAGCAAAGCTCGGGGGATCAATACGATCAACCGAACAACCAAGGCAATCAGAACGAGCAAAACAATCAAGACAACAATCAAGGCGGCTACGAGCAGCAGACGCAGCCTGTGGTCAACGTGCCCGACACCGATAATCCCGGCAACACGGGCAACAACGACAATCCCGGAAATACCGAGAACACGGGAAATACGGGTAACACAGGAAACAACGGCAGTTCTACCGATAGCGCGGGGCTGACCTTTACCTCAAACGGCAACGGCACCTGCACGCTGACAAGTATTGGCACATGCTCGGATATTTGCGTGGTCATCCCCTCCACCAGCCCCGCGGGCGATCGCGTGACCGCCATTGCTTCGCAAGCCTTTTACAATTGCACCTCGATCTCGGTGGTGCAGATCCCAGCAAGCGTAAATAGCATTGGTCACCTGGCATTCGGCGGCTGCACGGGGCTTGTTTACATCACGGTCAGCACACAGAATTCTTCCTATAAGGACATCGGGGGCGTGCTGTATACCGCAGACAGCAAGACGCTTGTGCACTACCCTGCTGCCTCCGGCTCCTCGTCGGTCAATATTCCCGCAAGCGTGGCCAAGATCGAGGATATGGCGTTCTACGGCTGCAAATCACTCAAATCCATCCGCTACGGCGGCACGCAGGAGGCATGGTCGCGCATTTCGGTGGGCTCGATGAATTACAGCCTCAATGCAGCCTCGGTCACCTGCTCCGACTCGGGCAAATAATGCTTGACAAGGTGGGGCGCGTGTGATATACTGAACCTATCAATCTTTGTCACATAAGGAGAATATCACATGTACGGAAAGAACGTTTGGATGATCCCCGACGGCTATATGAGCGACACAGTCAAGGGCGAATTCGTCAGCCACGAGGCTGTATGCGTGCTCAATATTTCGGGTAAGACCGCACACATCGATCTGACCATTTATTTTGAAGATCAAGAGCCTCTGACTGGCCTACACGCCGTTTGCGAAAACAACCGCACCAACCACATCAGACTTGACAAAATGGTTGCCGACAACGGTCAGCCCATCCCCCGCAATAAGCCCTACGCAGTGCTTGTGGAGAGCGACCAGCCCATCGTGGCACAGGCATCGAGACTGGACGTCTCCCAACCCGAATACGCGTTGATGACGACTATTGCATATTGATCTGCAACATAAAAAGGAGCCTTTCACAAAATAGCGACGTCCCGAAACGCAGTTTTATGTAAGAGGCGGTGTGACCGATTTC
>CAZCRV010000132.1:0-6103 GCA_964501175.1 uncultured Clostridium sp. | reverse complement strand
GCGGCGACGGCACCTTCCGCGGTGCAACCGATCTGACCAACCACGGCATTCCCTCGATTGGCATTCCCGCAACCATTGACAACGACATTACCGCAACCGACCTGACCATTGGTTACGACACCGCTGTCAACACGCTGCTTGGCATGATCGACTATCTGCGCGACACCTGCGAATCTCACGCAAGATGCAATGTCGTAGAGGTCATGGGCAGAGACTGCGGTCTGGTAGCGCTTTACGCAGGCATTTGCACGGGCGCCGTTGCAATTGCAATTCCCGAAACAGGCTTTGACGAAGAGGCTGCGATCAAGAAGATCGCAAGCGTGCGCGAAAAAGGCAAGAGAGGCATTATCGTGGTATTCTCCGAGGGTATGCCTCAGGTAAACGGCCGCAAGTACAGCGAATACTTTGCGGAAAAGGTACAATCCCAAACCGGCATTGAGACCAAGTTTGCACGCGTGGGCCACATCATTCGCGGCGGCGGTCCTACCCTGCGCGACAGAATGACCGCAACGCAGATGGGCGTTGAGGCAGTCAACCTACTGCTTCAGGGCAAATCCAATCGCGTCATGTGCGTGCTGGAAAACAAGATCACCAACGAAGATATCAACTACGCGCTGGTGCTTGACCGCATGAACAAGAAAAAGCTCAAGGACGGCGACCTGGATCGCTTCAGTGCCGACGAGATCGCTTCCATGCGCGCTCGCTGCGCTTACCGCCAGGCAAAGATCGAAAAGCTTTACAACATGGCTTATGAGATCTGCAACTGACACGCACAAAATCAAAGGAACTGCCCTATGGTGGGGCTGACAAATTAGCGAAAAAATAGGGGCTTCTTCACGCAAAAGAAGCCCCTATTTTTTCGCTAATTCATCAGCCCCATCGGCCGTTTCTCTTTTCTTTACTCTTTGTTCTGATCAAGCTTTTCCTCCGGTTTGACTTCCGGCGGAACGTGCATTTTCATGAGTATCATTTTGACCACGTAGAAGCCCATGATCAACACAGCCGCGATGATAATGATTACCAGGCTGATCTTCTGCAGCACGTCCATGGTTGACATCAGGTTTGCTGACTCAACTGCGTCTGTTCCCTGCTCGGCAGCATAGGCGGACAAGGTACTCGCCGTGCTTGCCCAAACGGTACAAATCGCTGCCCAAATCTTCATCATTCCATGCTTCAATGTGATCACCTCCGAAGTTCATAACGGTTCTTACTTATATAGACGACAAAAATCGTCAAAAGTTTCAGATTTTCAAAAATATTATTGATTTTTTGCGATAAAATCGCGATAGAAATGCGCGCTCTTCTTCCAAGCGGTATTTCCCTCTCGGTCACAGCTCATGATGCCAAACTTGAAATTGTAGCCTGCGCTCCACTCAAAGTTGTCCATCAGACTCCACAAAAAGTAGCCGCGCACGTCGTATCCCTCGTCAATGGCCTTTTCTACGTACTCCAAAAAGCCCTGCACGTAGCGGATGCGGTCGTCGTCACGGATCATGCCATTTTCATCCGTTGGCTCGTCGCCCTCGAAATACGTACCGTTTTCGGTGATGTAGAACGGAATATCCAGCTTGTACATATCCCCCAGCATGACGATGGCATCGTACACGGCCTTGGGATAATACTCGGTGCGGTTGTTGAGGAAGTTGCCGCCCTGCGAGAAATCTGCCTGTACCTTTTGATTATGTGTCACGGGAACGCGATTATATACATTCAAGCCAAAATAATCTGTTTTTTGGCTCATAATTGCATAGTCCTCGGGCGCGATCTGCATCAGCGTGCCCTCGCGCTCCAGGTGCTCTAAGATATAGTCGCTGTAATGCCCCGCATAAAGCGGATCGCAATAAAACTTCCAGTTGCGCTCGTCCTGGTCAATCATCAGCGCGATATCCTCTGGCGAATCTGTCAACGCGTGTCTCTTCCAGATGTCGATCACCGCACCGATCTTTGCGTCAGTCAGATTGTGCGCACGAAAAGCCTGGACGCCCTTTCCGTGAGCGACAAGAATATTGTGACGTGCCTGGTTGCCCCAGGATTCGTTGGTATATCCCGGCGCAAAGCCACCAAGCGCATAACCAACGTAGGTGGCAATCGGCTCGTTGATGGTGGCCCACATGGGCACGATGTCGCCGTATGCGGCAAACATCTTGTCGGCATACTCGCCAAACCATTCGATGCTGTCGCGGTTGACCCAACCGCCGCGATCCTCCAGGGCCTGCGGCAGATCCCAATGGTACAGCGTGATGCTGGGGGTGATGCCGTGCGCAAGCAGCTGCTCAAAGGCGCGTCTGTAATAGTCTATGCCGGCCTGATTGATCTGCCCCGTGCCTTCCGGCATGACGCGCGACCAGGAAATCGACATGCGGTAAGCGTTGACGCCCAGATCGCACAGATTTTTAAGATCTCGGTCAAATTTGTGATAGCTGTCACATGCAATTTCGGGCGTGTGACCGCCAAAGATCTTACCCGGCTTTGTCGCCATGGTATCCCAGATGCTGGGCGTTCTGCCGTCTGCGGCAGCACCACCCTCAATCTGCCCTGCGCTTGTGGCGCAGCCCCATAAAAAACCCTTCGGGAATGCCATATCTTACCTCCAAATCAATCAAACTTCAAACAAATTCCAAGGGTAGGCCTTGGGAGGTGTGCTTTGCACCTCGATCTCTTTACCTGTCTGCGGGTGTGTCACGCAAAGGCGCGTTGCCCACAAAGCAGTGGTGCAGCCCTTCTCTCGGCTGCCGTATTTGCCGTCACCCAGCAGCGGATGCCCCGCATGCGAGAATTGCGCGCGGATCTGATGCGTACGCCCCGTCTGCAGCGTGACCTCGACCAGGCTGATCTCGTTCTTTGGCACAAGCACTCTGTAAGTCAGCCTTGCTTCCTTGACGCCCTTGCGCTGGGAGCTTACCACAAAGGCCTTGTTTTTGCTCTTGTCATGATACAGATAGTCCACCATACTGCCGCAGGGCTGTGCGAGCGTGCCCTGTACGATAGCCAAATATTGCTTATGGATCTGCTTGCCGACCACCATGCCGCAAAGCCTTGCCGCGCTTTGTTTGTCCTTGGCGTACAGAATCGCGCCACCCGTAGCGGTGTCCAATCTGTGCACCAGATAGATCTCGGGCGAGTAGCCGCAAGCTTCTCTCCAGGCAGCGATGCAGGAAAGCAGATCAGAGCCGTCTGCATGTGCGGGATCGGGCTGGCTGGGCTGGCCGACGGGCTTTTCGCAGATCAGAATATTTCTGTCCTCGTATAAAATCACGGGTGCTTTTTGCAGGATGGGGCGCAGATCGCGCTCGTAAGCAAGGCGCAAAGCACCGCTTGCAAGATAAATAGTGCCACACGGTGAAAATCCTTGTTTTTCAAGGAACTTTCGCATGCGCACGTTGCCGTGATGCGTGTCGATTCGCACCGATCCGAGCCCTATGCGCAAAGCACGACTGACGGCAAAATGCATCGCCTCGGCAGCGCCGCCCCGGCCGCGCATGGCGTCCGACATGGCCACACGGTGCACGGTCATATACGTACCGTCGGTCAGCCAGGCGCCGTCGTAAATGTTGTGGTAAGTCGGCTCACCGTCCGGGATCATAGCAAAGTATCCTTGCACCCGACCACCCACGCAAAGCACGTAGCCGTAAGCCTTATCTATATCGTCCGCAATATGCGCCTCGTTCGGATATCCGTCCTGCCATTGGTCAATGCCAAGCTCGGCAATTGCTGCACGCGCCTGGTCAAATATTGGCATGATCGCCTCGATATCCACCTCGGCTGCTGGTCTGATTTTCACTTGATTCTCCATCATTCGTTTTATCCTCCGCAGCGCGAGCAAGGCCCGCTTGCACCGTGATTGGCCGCCTCGGCAGCCGTTCCCGATTGCAGCTCCTTTGCATTCTTCAGATAACTGCATTTCGGATCTTTGTGGTATTTCGTACCGTTCTTTGACCAGTACACCTTGCCCTTGACGCTGACGTCCGGTTCGGATTGTTGTTCCGTACGCGCCTCATACAGGGATTGCTGCTCCTCGGGGCTCAGCACTTCACCGCTGACGACTTCTATGCCACTTTGCTCACTGCAAGCGGCAAAGGCAAAAAGCACAAGCAGCAGCACAATACAAGCTTTTCTCATACCGTACTCTCCGCAAGCAGCTTTTCCTGCACCGAAAGCTTGTGCAATGCGTGATCGTACGCGCCCTTGTAGTCTTCCAAGGCCTTGCAGCACATCTCCATATCGTGCAGCACGCGGTAAAGCAGCACGGGCACGGGAGCATCCTCGTCCGCAAGGATCTTTTGCAGAATCGCGTATGCGCCCGCAAAATCCCCTGCCGTTTTACGCTCGGTTGCCTCGATATGCAGAGTCAGATGTCGCTCAAGCGGTGAATCCCCATCAAAATGATGCAAGGAAGCAAGATTTTCCAGCTGCTCCATGATCAGCACGTAGCGGCAAAAGGTCTCCTGCCACGCGGAAAAATCGCGCTCGCCCGGCAAAAGGTTCTCGGCCTCATAAGAGGCAAGAGAGACCGAGATGCTGCGCATGTAGCGAAAATACACGATGGCGGGAGCGGTGATGTGCCCCGTATAGTAGGTTGTCTGATCGGCATCGCGCAAAGCTGCGTCAAGCCAATAGCAGGCGTTATGCAGATTTCCCACCAAAAACTCCTCTTTGGCGATTTCCAGGGCGCACTCCGCCATGAGCAGCGCGATTTCGTCGTCCGATTCGGAGAGTACCGACTCGCACATATGGCGGCAGATGCGAAAGTCTCCCATTTTATAGGCTCTGCGGATATTGGGCATGTGGCGGATCTTCTGATACAGAAATTCGTTCTCCTCCTCCGCAAGCAAAAAGCCCGCAGGCACACCTAAGCGGTTGGCAAGATACACCACGGTGGGCAAGGACGGCAGCGCTGCGCCGTGCTCGATGCGCGAGAGCATATTGCGCGTGATAAAGTCGCCCGCCAGTTCCTGCTGGGTGATCATTTTGGACATCCGAAGATTCTTGATCTTCTCACCGATGTTCATGCTTTCACTCCTTAAAGGTAATTTCTATTTACTATTTTATTATACTACAGGAAGTGCCGGTTTGCAATATTTTTTTTGCAAAAAACAGGCAGATTTTTTGGATTTGTGCTATAATGAATACAGATGAAACGGAGGTGACGGCGTGAGTATATTCTGGATCAAGATCATTGCCATGGTGACCATGCTGATCGATCATACGGCAGCGGTTGGAGAATTCCCGGGTTGGGAGATCTGGCGCATGATCGGGCGGATATCCTTCCCTTTGTACGCGTTTATGCTGGCGCAGGGCTTTGTGCACACGCGCTCAAGATGGAAGTACCTTTTGCGACTTTTGGCGTTTGCGGTGGTCACGCAGCCGATCTACACCTATTGCTTTGACGGCGTTTGGTGGAGCCTTGACGGGCTGAATATTCTGTTTACACTCTCTGCGGGGCTTGGAGCTATGTGGCTTTTGGATCTTGGCAAAAGAATTGCCAAAAAGAAGCAAAAGGCTTGGTGGCTGTATTCCCTTTTGCTGTGCGCAGCAAGCCTTGCCTTGGTGTACGTGGCCGATCTTGCAGGCGTGGATTACGGTTGGATGGGCGTTTTGCTCATGCTGCTTTTGTACGTCACGGCGGACGCAAAATGGGCGTGGTGCCCGATTGCCATGCTGTTTGCGTTCAGATATCAGCTGACCACGGGCGCGTGGGACCAGCCCGTCTATCAACGCGGAATCTTTGCAGCCGTCGCGTTTATTCCCATGGTGTTCTATAACGGACAGATCGGGCCAAAGCCCAAGAGTAAAGTATGGGCGGCGGTTGTCAAGTACGGGTTTTACGCGTTCTATCCCCTGCACCTTGCGGTGTTGGCGGTGGTTTTCAAATAAAAACAAAAAAGCATTCAGATGGGGATGCGGAATTAGCGGAGAAATCTGCAAAGCAGGGCAGCATCAAAAAAATGCTGTCCTGTTGTTTTTGTAGTAAAAAAGCGCAGGCGAGGAGGAGCAAGCCCCTCCCCTACGTGATCGGGTTTAACAATTTCGTACTAAAACAGATAAAACCCGCAAAATATCAGGCCCGTAGGGGAGGGGCTTGCTCCTCCTCGCCTTCTATAAC
>CAZCRV010000131.1:0-6152 GCA_964501175.1 uncultured Clostridium sp. | reverse complement strand
TGCCCATCTCTTTTTGTTTGACATTTGAACTTTTCACGGAATAAAGAAAAGAACCTTGCTTGATTTCCCTATTGACAACGGGCGCAAAATCCTTTATAATATAAGGTGTCAAATCTTGACCCATCGGGTCGAAAGCAAAGGAGAGACTATGAAAAAGTTTTTTGAAGAATTCAAGAAATTTATCACACGCGGCAACGTCGTGGATATGGCAGTCGGTGTGATCGTTGGCAGTGCTTTTACCGCAATCGTCAACGGACTGAGCAATAACATTCTCAAGCCCATCATCAACTACGTTCTGTTCCTTGTTCTGGGTAAGGACTCGCTCAACGAGATCTACACCTTCTTGCATAAGGAAATGGTAGACGTGGTAGACGAGGCAGGCGCCGTGATCGGCACGCAGGTTGACTTAGCACAGTCCATCTACATTGACTGGGGTTCATTCATCAACGCAATCATCAACTTCTTCCTGATTGCAATCGTACTGTTCTCTATCGTCAAGATCTTCAACAAGTTCAGAGAAGAGCACAAGGAGCTCTCCGAAAAGCTTGGCAAGGGCAAACTGACCAAGGAGCAGCGCAAGGAGCTCAAAAAGGCAGGCATCAAGTGCAGCGACAAGGCCGCCGTTGACGCTTACTTTGCCGAAAAGGCGCGCAAGGCCGCTGAAATTGCAGCAACTGAGGCAGCAGCCGCAGAGGCCGCAGCAAAGGCAGAGCGCGAGGCAAATCCCACCACCGAGGATCTGCTCAAGCAGATTTTGGCAGAGCTCAAGAAAAACTGATACGTAAGGAGCCGGATCACGCATTCGGCTCCTTTTTTATGTTGAAAAATGATATTAGCGCGATTTCCGTTGACGCATTATCGTCAGAAATCTATTATATTCGCGTTCTCCCCCCCTGCGCCAAAGCAGGTCGGCGCGCGTTTATCCCCCCCTCCCGGAGGGGGCGATGAAGATTGGCCCACTTTCCTGAAACTTAACCGCTATGGGATATGATTTCTTCGCCGCAATTAATTAAAAATCAGAACCACTCTCAAAGCCCCCTCCGGGAGGGGGGAAATAGGTGCTGACCTGTGCCAAGCACCGGGGGGAGAATGCGAATCCAAACGGTTTCTGCGCGTTAGCCCCTATAACAAAAGCAGAAGCCTTTGAACAAGACTTCTGCCTTCTGTTTTCCACTTTTTTTTGCACCCCCATCGGGCTGTATTTTTTATCTCCCCCCAAGCCTTGACAAATGCGCCGCATTGCGGTATAATCAAATCAGAAAATTTTATTTCGGGAGGCTACTTATGAACTCTGTATTCAAGCCCTTGGCTTTAACAAAAAAGGCGGTCATTCTGGACACCGATATGGGTCCCGATTGCGACGACGTTGGCGCGCTTGTCACGCTGATCGATTACGCAAAGCAGTATGGCTTTGACATTTTGGGCGTGTGCAACTGCACCTCCAACCGCTCGGGTATGGGCACGATTGACGCTGTTGCACGCTACTGCGGCTACCCTGTAGAGAATCTCGGTCAATGGGATCAGCCCGGTTTTATGGATGACGAAAGCTGCCACAAATATACCGACGAGATCGCACAGCGCTTCTCCGAAAAGTATGCTGCCGGCACGCTTGCCGTAGCTCCTGCAGTAGAATTCTACCGCAGAACACTGGCCGCCGCTCCCGATGACGGCGTGGTGGTCATCACCATCGGCATGCTCAACAACCTCGCAGCTCTGCTTGCTTCGGGTCCCGACGAATATTCGCCTCTTTGCGGCACCGAGCTTGTCAAGAAAAAGGTCAGCGCGCTGGTTTCCATGGCTGCTATTCTGCCCCAGGGTCGTGAATGCAACGTCATCTGCGACTACAAGGCTGCAGAAAAGGTATTTACCGATTGGCCGACTGCCATGTACCTCTCCGACTTCCACATCGGCTGGCAGATCATTACGGGCTACGACCCCGAACAGCCTCAGCCCGAGAACCCCTTGTACGAATCCTACCGCCTTTATACCGCGGGCAGATGCGTCAACAGCAGCTACGACCTGACCGCCGTGCAGTTTGCCGTGCTTGGTGAGGGCGAATTCTACTCCCTGCTTGAGCCCTGCCGCCTGGAGTTCTACGACGAGGGCACCGGCACGCCCGACGCAACGCGCACCATCCCCGACCCCGAGGGCCGCATCTACTTTATGAAAAAGATGGTCGACGACGCCACCATCGCAGCGGATCTCAACAAGTTCCTGCATAAATATTGATTATCTCAATAGCAAAAACACCGCCCACGGGCGGTGTTTTTGCTATATCTTTCAGGCCAAGCGCGGGAGGAGCAAGCCCCTCCCCTACGGCTGCACCCATAAATGGTAATCTCAACAAAACGATAAAATCATCATGAAGAAAGCCCCTGCGTAAGCAAGGGCTTTCAACCATCATTTTGCATTTTGCATTCTGCATTTTGCATTTAACTCAGTCCGATCAGCGCGTCGTTCACCGCTTCTTTGATGCCGTGGGCAAACGCGGGCTCGCCCAAACACAGCACGGTCACGTCGGGATCGGTATGCGAAAGGATACACTTGGCTGCGCGCTTGATCGTGGCGCACGCGGTCACCTTGATCGTCTCGTGCTGCGGTGCGTTTGCCCCCACGAAAATGATCTGCTCGATCGCGTAAGCCAAATCTGCGCCAAACTCCTTATCAAAAGCAGAGATCCATTTATCGGGTGCTCCCTGCACGCACAGCACCACGCGGCCGCCAAAGCTGTTCTGCTTTTGGTGCAGCGCACAAAGCAGCGCACGCATATCCTCGGCAGAGCCCGCCACGCTGACGATCACGCCCGGGCGCACGGTCAGCACGTCAAAGCACAAGGGCACCTCGGCCTTTTGCAGACCCGATGCAATGGCTGCGCCCGGAAGTCTGACTCCGTCGCGGCGCAAAGCAAAGCATGCTTCAATTGCGGCAAGTGCCGCTTCAAACTGCACCGAGTACGAGGAATGCAGGCGATAAGGCCCTTTGCCCCTATAGGTAAACTCCATTTTAGCAAGCGCGCTTTCCTTGACCACCGCCTCGCTCTTGGCAGGCACGGTCAGTCTGCTGCCCGCTGCAGCGCAGGCCTGCGAGATCAGATTATACACCTCGCCGCCCGTAAAGCCTGTGACCACCTCGCGCGTGCCGCGCTTGATGGCAAGGCTTGCGTCGTGCGCCTGCTTTTTTGCCTGGGCGGTATCTTTCGTGCCAAAGCCGCACGGCATGACCAGGGTATAGGGCGCGGCTACCGACATGGGGTCGCTTGCATGGTCGCGCGCGGCCTCGAAAATGATCACGTCACAGCCGTGGCAGCAAAACGCAAGCATGGCAAGCGCGCAGATCTTCTGCTCGCAATCAAAGCCCTCGGGCGCGTCCTCGCCCTGCTCCTTGCGCAAGCCGTCGATGCCCTGCATGATCTGCTCGGTCAGCTCGCACACCTGCTTATGGGAAATAGGCTGGCCGTCCAGGCGGATACGGCTGCGTAAGTCCTCGGTCTCCTGCCTGGTCATTCTGCCCACGCGATAGCCCGCACACAGCAGGATGCTCTCTAAATACGCGGCACGGCATGCGCCGTTCACGTTATTGCTGACGCAGACCTTGCGGATGCCCGTATGGATGCGGCCAAGGCGCATGCAAAGCGCGAAAAACTGCTCCCCGCTTGCCGCCTTTGCTTTTTCCGTCAAATATCTTTGTGCTCGCACAAAGGTCATACGCTCTGCCCTCCGATTCTTTCCAGAATCAGCACGCTGTCGGGCTCAATGCGCAACGCACCGCTGCCACGCGTGCCGCAAAGCAGGTCTTCAAATTCGCCCTCGATCGGCAGCGTCACAGCTTGTCCGTGTCGGCTGGCAGCCACCACGATCTCACGCCCCTCTGCACGTCTTGTAAACGCAATGCAGGACTCGTCGTGATACAAAACCTCGAATGCACCGCCATCCAGCGCAGGGTGCGTGGCGCGCAGCTCGCCCAGCTTTTGATAGTAGGCCAGCAGCTCCGCGCGCACGGGGTCGCTCATCTCATGCCACGGCATGGGCATGCGACAGAAGGGGTCTCTTGCGCCCTCAAGCCCCAGCTCGTCGCCGTAATACAGTGAAGGAATGCCGAACACGGTATACTGCAAGGCGGCCGCGATCTTGACAAGCCCCACGGCCTTAGCACGCTTGTCGGGGCTCAGACGGTAGACGGCAAGGCCGTCGTTGCTCTTGTCCAGGTCCTCCTCGGTGCTGCCAAGCATGGTAATGATACGCTCGGTATCGTGCGTGCCCACCAAATTCATCAGCGCATGGCAAGCCTCTTCGGGGTACGAGGAATACAGCTCGGTCAGCACGTGGTAAAGCCCTTCTGCGTCGCGATAGCGGATAAAGTCCAAAATACCGTTGCGCACGGGATAGTTCATAACGCTGTCCAGCTGCTTGCCCGACAGATACCTGCGGCGCTTGGAATACGCGATCTTATCGGCGGCGTTTTCCCACACCTCACCGATGACCACGCACTCGCCGCCGCTCTCATCCTTGACAGCTGCGCGGAATTCGTCCAAAAAATCGTCCGAAAGCTCGTCCGCCACGTCCAGTCGCCAACCGCCAATGCCCATCTTGACGTACTTGCGAGCAATTCCCTGCTCACCCGTGAAATACTTGCGGCAGGATTCCTTTGTATGATTGAGTCTTGGCAGGATCGGAATGCCCCACCAACAGTCGTACTCATCGGGATAGGAGCGGAAGCCGTACCAATCGGCATACGGCGAGGTGGGCGACTGGTACGCACCAAGCCCCTCGTACTTGCCGTAGCGGTTGAAATAACGGCTGTCGTCACCCGTGTGATTGAACACACCGTCCAAGATCACGCGCATGCCCTTCTCGCGCGCCTTTGCCAAAAGGTGCTCAAAAGCCTGCTCGCCGCCAAACATGGGATCGACCTGTTCGTAGTCGCCCGTGTCGTATTTGTGATTGGAATACGCCTTGAAGATCGGGCTCAGATAGATCACATTAACGCCCAGAGATTCAAGATAATCCAGCTTTTCGGCCACACCCCAAAGGTTGCCGCCAAAAAAGACGTTATTGGAAACGGGTGCACCCGGATAAGGCGCATACTGCGGGATGCCGTTTTCCCAATCGGGATTGATCTCGGCATCGTCACGCGTGCCCACAGGCCCCTGCCCGCGGCAGAAGCGGTCCACGAATATATGATACATCACTCCCTTGCCAAACCAGTCGGGGGTGTGATAGGTATTTTCAAAAATCAAAAGACGGAATCTTGCACCTGAGCAGCGGGACAGATAAAAGTCCACGTTGTTAATGCTCTCGGTAAACATGGTGTCAAAGCCCTTGAGGAACAAGAATTCGTAATAGAAAAGGCCGCTCTGCTGCTCCCGGCAGCAAAGCTTGGCGGTATCCAGCTCACAGCTGTATACGGTATCGGTGTCGGTTTGGGTAAAGACCTCCATGGGCACGTCATAGTCCCCGCAGCCGTCGCGATTGCCTCTGAGCACCACACCGCTCTCGCCAAGCGTGTGCGGTACGTACAAAAAAACCTCAAGGATGTCCCCGTACGCAAAAGCACTTTTGCGCGTGACGTCCTCGCCATTGCAATATTTATGGATTCTGACACCGTTTGATTGCATAATTTCCTCCGTGGGATATGTCCGTGGGGATGTCGCCCATGGGCGACATCCCCGATTTTTGCTTTGAAGATTATTTCAAGGGCTCGATATGCCAGATCTTTTCGGCATATTCCTTGATCGAGCGGTCTGCAGCAAAGCAGCCGCAGGCTGCGGTGTTGAGCAGCGAACGACGGGACCACTCAGCACGGTTTGCATAGTCCTTGATGGCCTGCTGGTGTGTCAGGCGGTAGGACTCAAAGTCTGCAAGGCACATGAAGGGGTCAGCCACACCCTGGCCGGTCAGCAGGTAGGTGGCAACGTCCGCAAAGGACTCGCCCGCAAAGCCGATGGACAGGAAGTTGACGATCTTTTCAAGACGCTTGTTGTTCGCATAGAACTCTGCGGAACGGTAGCCGCGCAGCCACAGCTGCTCGACCTCGGCTGCCGTCAGACCGAAGATATACATATTCTCTTCGCCCACAGCGTCCAGCATCTCAATGTTCGCGCCATCCAGCGTACCGATGGTCAAAGCACCGTTGATCATTAGCTTCATACAGCC
>CAZCRV010000130.1:0-6318 GCA_964501175.1 uncultured Clostridium sp. | reverse complement strand
GAAGGCTAGTGTTAGGGCTATTTCGAGACATCACAATAACTTCAACTAACCTTTTCCGCAGTGATATTCGCTTCGCGAGTTAAAATATTACTGAAGCCGCAGGCTTCAATATCACTATTGCGACAGCAATAATATCACTCCGACGCAGTCGGAATATCACTTTTGCTTCGCAAAAATATCACTGTAAAAAGAAAAAGCCTTGCGTGCAAGGCTTTTTCTTTTTACATCTTTCCCACGTAGAACACGCGCTTGAGCGAGTCCTTAAGGGGTTTTACGATGGCGATGATGATCAGCATAATGCCGAATACGGTCAGCGTTGCGCAGGGGAAGGGCGACCAGATGATGTGCTTTGGTAGCTCAAAGGTCAGGTGGATGAAAAGCTCGATGAGCAGGGTCCAGCCGCCAAGCGCGATCAAACCGCCGCCAATGGTGTAGAGCCAACCGCGTCGCACGTAATGGCAGACTGTGGCCATAGCCGTGATGATCAGACCAAACGAGCCCACAACCGGGAATGCAAAGGACAAAAACCAGTTTCCGCTCGTGTGCAGATTGATATAAAGTAGGTAAAGCAGGATCGAAGCAAAGCCGACCGGAACGAAAACGGCGGGCGTGGTGCGCTTGAACCACAAGGGCATGATGACGCAGAAATAGAATACGCCCAGTCCTCCTGCCACGTAGCCCGACCAGGTGGTGCTATCATTGAGTGAGACGTCAAACATCACGGCAAGGACCGCCACCAGCAAGGAGATGATGGTGATGACGAACAAAATGCCCTTACGGTTGAATTCCTCGGATTCGAAATCCTTTGTGGGGTAGGTAGGGAGAGCCCCCTTGATCGGCACGTCGGGATGATAGACCTTGGTGCCGCACACAGGGCAAATGCTTTGCCCGTCTGTCAGCTCCACGCCGCATTTGATACAGAACATTTATAGGACCTCCTCTCTTGCATTGCTTTGCGCGATGACGTGAATGCCAAGCTCGCGCAAAACTTGGTACAGGTGCGGCTCAAGCAGTGGCCGCGCGGTATTTCGCATGATGTTGAACATCATTTTTCCCTTATAGGTGATCAGCGAGGTGTTGTATCGCTGGCTTCTCTGTGTGCCCAGCACGAAATCCAGGCGATCCACGTATCTCTCGAATTCGGCAGGCATGTTGGAAAGCCCCAGGTTGGAGAAGGTAAAGCAGGATTTGCGCTCGCCCACGGCCTGGTAAACGCCCTTCATGACGAGATTCTTGAGCGGCAGCGGGCAGAGACGAATGAACAGATTTTTTTCGCTTTCCACGTTGGAGGCGATGATAGCAGCCATGCGGCGCGGGGTGATCTGCAGCTTCATCTGGTGCTGCACGCTGCGGCAGACCTCGGGAAAATCGTAGTCGCCGTACTTGGTTTCAATGCTCGGGATCGCAAACAGGATAAAGTTTCGCAGCGTTTTTGAGGGGAAGATGCTGCGCAAATTGACCGGCACAAAAATCTTGACCGGCTTGTGCTTGGCGGGATTGTGGAGCTGCTGCTTTTGCAGTCTGTCTGTCGCCATCATCAGAACCGCGGTCAGGTATGCGGTCACGGTCACGCCCTGCTCCTTGGCAAGCGTGCGCACCTGCTCGGCGTCCAAAATAAAGGTGGTGTTGGTGCGGAAGCCATCCACCTCGCGCAGCCCTCGGATCGAGTATGCGTCGGTGTCCTTGCGGGGCAGGGAGTATTTGCCCGAGTACTTGAAAAAGCTGTCCTCCAGCTCAGCGGGATCGGGCTCCTCAAGGCGGTCAAGCACGCCGCTCTCGGCGGGCACCTTGACGCCGTATTTTTGGTAAATATATTCGGCCACCAGCGTCTTGAGAAAGACAAGTCCGCCGTTACCGTCTGTCAGCGCGTGGAAAAATTCCACCGCGATGCGTTTGTCGTAAACAATGACGCGGAAGGCGCACTTGCGGATGTCGTCAAAGGGCATGCGAGAGAGCGGGTAAGGCTTTTCCTCCATGATCTCGGGCGCGTGCGGGATCTGCTCCAGATAGTACCAGAAAAATCCTGCCTTGACGCGCACGGCAATCGAGGGAAAGCGGCGCACGGTGACGTCAAGTGCCGTGCGCAGCGCGTCCATATCTACGGTCTCGGTCATGGTGGCAGCCAAGCGGAACACGTTGCTCCAGGAGCGCGTGCGGGCTGCGGGGAAAATCTTGGCGGCGTTGTCCAGCGCCATCCAGCGCAGCTTGTTCTGGCTGTGCATGCGGGTTTTGATGAATTTGCGGATGCGGGTAAAGTCGCGGTCGTAGTCCTTGATGCAGTAAAGCACGTAGCCGTGCCACATCTCGGGTGTGACCACAAGCTCACTCTGCGCACCCGCGGCCAGCAGACGCTCGTGCAGATGAGTTGCGTCGTCCAGCAGAATCTCTGCGTCGCCCACAAAGGTCAGCGAGGGCGGCATGCCGCCAAGGTCTGCAAACAAGGGGGAGAGCAGGGGATTGGATTTGGCCGCGCGGTCTGCCACGGGGTCATCGCAGGTTTTGGGATAGATGTTTTTGTCCAAGTCCTTCTGCTCGTCCACCCCGTAAGCGTAGCAGTCGGCGTAATATTTGAGTCTTGCGGCGGTCAGCGTGGGGTCACGCTTTTCGTTGACGCTGTAGGAATCTGCCGTACCGGTCAGATCGGTCCAGGGAGAGATGGTGATAATGCCCGCGGGCATGGTGCGCCCCTTGGATTTGAGTGCAAGACAAAGGGAATAGCAAAGTCCGCCGCCTGCACTTTCACCGCAAAGGATGATTTGCCCGGGCGCAAAGCCTGCGGAGAGCAGATAGCCGTAAGCGTCCTCGGCGTCGTCAAGCGCCGCAGGGAAGGGGTGCTCGGGGGCAAGCCTGTAGGCCACGCATAGCACGCGAATGCCGCAGCGTGCGGCCAGGATGGCGGCAAAGCCCTTGGCATAGTCCAGGTCTCCGCAGGTGTATCCGCCGCCGTGCAGGTAAAGCAGCACTCCCGAGTTGACCTGGTCGTGAGGTTTGATCATGGAGGCGGGCATCGTGCCGATGGAAAAGTCCTCAAAGGAGACGTCGTCCTTGTGAGAGGCGGACATCAGCCTGCCTACTCTGTCCTGCCAGACGCGGATGGTTGAGAGCGAGCAGCCGTCAATAAAGGGCTTGAGCAGCTTGAGGCGCGAGCGAAGGATCAGCGTGCCTTTTCTCATGGTCTTATCTCCTTTCGTAATAATTTTTATGCCGTAGGGGCGATTTATTTCGGCAAAGCCGAGATGGGATCGCCCGCGGGCGCACGCAGTGCGCCCCTACGAGGGTTTTGCGTGATGAAATGTATCAAAACACCAGCTGCTTTGCCGAGGTGGTGCGGCCGGTATCGGTATCCACGCAAAACAGGGCAGCGCGTGCGCGCACGCGGCCGTCCGCGACAGAGAAGCGCGCGGGCATATGGTCGCGCAGCATCCGCAGCACCGGCTCGGTCTTGGCGCCGATGATGCCGCCCTCGGGGCCTGTCATGCCAAGGTCGGTAATATACCCCGTGCCGCCGGGTAGGATTTGCAAATCTGCCGTGGGAACGTGGGTGTGCGTGCCGAAAATGACAGAGAGTTTGCCGTCAAAGGCGCGCGCGATGGCGTATTTTTCGCTGGTTGCCTCGGCGTGCATATCCAGCACCGCAATGTCATAGTTCCCCTTTTGCGCGTCGAGAATGCGCTCCAGGGTCAAAAAGGGGTTGTCCAGCGGCTGCATATTGACCGTGCCCATCAGATTGATGCAAAGCACGCGCGTGCCCTGCACGTCCGTCACGGTATAGCCGTAGCCCGGATTGGTTGCGGGGAAGTTGGCGGGGCGGATGATGACGTCGGGGCGCTCGTCCAGGAACGCTCCCGTGTCGGGTGCGGAGTAGGCGTGATTGCCAAGCGTGATGATGTCCGCGCCTGCATACAAAAGCGTCTCGGCGTCTGCGCGGCAAATGCCCTTGATCTCGGAGGCGTTTTCACCGTTGACAATGCAAAGATCAGCACCCAGCGCCTGCTTTTGTTTGTAGAGCGTCGCCTGCAGGTGCGCAAGGCCGACCTTGCCGACCACGTCGCCCACGGCTAAAATTTTGATGGTCATGCGTTCTCGTCCTGTTCTATGACGGCGGGCTCGCCCGTGCCGTCGAATTGGGGGATGGTGATTTCAGCGGGCTGCGCGACTGCTTCAGCGGTTGCTTCGGCTGCCAAAGTTGCTACCTGCGGCTCGGAAACCTGAACAGGTGCTTGCACGTGTGCTGCGGGCGCGGGCTTGCGCAGGCGGCACATGAGGATGATGCCCACGATCAGCATGGGGATCGCGACGATGGCAGCGGCAACGGTGTAGACGATATAGGCGGTGTCAAGCCAGCCGATCATGACCTCGTTCTGATAAGGGCCGCCCAAAAATCCTTCCATGATCATGGGGATCAGGTTAGCGGCGTTGAAGCAGAAGTGACCTACGATGCAGGGGTAGATCGAGTCGGTCTTGATAAACAGAATGCCCAGCACAAGGCCTACGACAAAGGTGTAGAGCACCTGAATGGGAGCGCCGTGCGCAAGGCCGAACAGCGCGGAGGTGATCAGCAGCGCTGCCCAGTTGGGCATTTTGCCCTTGAAGTTGACCAGCGGACCTGCGCGGAATACCAGCTCCTCGATCAGCGGCGCGCCGAAAATGGCGGCAACCGTGAACATGCCTGCGTCCTGGCTCATAGAGGACATCATTTCCACGTAGGTTTCGTAGAAGATGCGGAATTCCTCGGCAATGGCGGGATCAAGCGATTCCATGGCTTGCATCAGCATTTCCAGCAGTGCATTCAGCAAAGAGTCGCCGGCAAGCATGATGGCGTTGACGATAAAGTGCAGCGAAAGGCCCATCAGAACGGCCGCGACAATGGCCTTGACGGGGGCTTTGGTAAAGCGGAAATATTCGGTAAAGCTCTTGCCCTTGCGGTTGAACACCAACCACAGGATCACGATCGCACCGATGGTGGTCAGCGCGGAGAAGAACATGGCGTATTTCATGGTGGTTTGCGTGTTGTCGTAATTGAACCACTCCATAATTTTGCCGGTCATATCGGCAGGATCGGCGTCAAGACCGTAAAAGGTCAGCCCCGCAATAATGCTGCGAAGCAGGACCATGACGATCAACGCCACGGACAGAATGGTCTGACCCACGTTCATAAAGGCAGTGTATCCGATGGGGAATGCAAGACCCTTGATCACGCCCCATTTGTTTTTCTTTTGCTCCATAAAAAATCTCCTTTCTAAAAGAGATGTACATTTAATTATATAATTATATTTTACCATATTCACGCGTCCTTGTCAAGCAGGCGGGAGGGGCGAACCACGGGAGCGCGAGAATGAAAAAGTCCCCCGAGTGTGCAAAGCACACTCGGGGGCTCGATATCAGCCAGAAACCATCTCACTTTATTCTAATTGATCAAACAATTCCCTTGCTTTTTCTCCTGTGTAAGGACCGGTAGACGTATACTGATCATAGAAAATCACTGTAGTGTCATTCTTTATGTAATCTATCTCTATTTTGTCCGCGCTATACGGCATAGCTGTTGTTGTAAGCTCAATAATAATGTCACCTTCGGTCTCCCCGTCCGGTAAGACAATTTCTACAATGCTGTGATATCTTGGCGTCAGCTTATCATGTCCAAACCAATTTTCCTTGACATCTGCTTTATATTTCTCGTTCGTAAAGAAATCGTCATAGGTCAGTATCCATGTTTTGTCTTGGTCTTTGTCAAGGTCGCTCCTGACTGTTACTGTTAAAGTGGCTACTTTTCCCGTTGTATCTGATGTCATGTGATCGTAACCAATGCCAATGCGCAAAGGGATGCTTTTATCATCGTCCAAATCCCAAATCTGTTGTTCAATCAGCACATCCATAGCATACTCGGTAGTATGGTCCTGCTGCATCAACAGATAAAAATCGCGGCTGCTATTATGATTGCAAGCACAAAACAGCAATAAATAACATGCCAAACAAACTATTGCTCGTTTTATTCGCATTTTAGACCTCCTTAGTCAGATTTGTGTCTCACCATTGAGCAGTAATTGTTATGAATAACTTGTTGTTATGTTAAAATGACCTGTTTCGTCCGGATCATAAAAAGCAATAATCGCAAGATATTGTTTGCCTGTGTAACAGGGGACGGTTCTCTGTTACATTTGATTTTTATATTACAAGCGATATTATATGTCGCGCGTAACGGGGGACAGGCCCTTGTTACACCGCAGTTTTGGCTTTTTGTGTCGCGTTCGGGTGTATCGCGGCGCAACAATGCTCCGTCCCCGGTTACACGCATCCCCGAGCGGGCAACCAAGCGTGTAA
>CAZCRV010000129.1:0-6420 GCA_964501175.1 uncultured Clostridium sp. | reverse complement strand
ACACCGTCCTCAAACTTGACCTCGATCTTGATCTCGGGCAAAAGAGAGATGACGGCAGCGGTATCCTCATATGCAAAGCCGTGATCGCGCACGTAAAGACCCACGGTGCGGTACATCGCGCCCGTGTCTACGTAAACAATGCCAAGCTTTTTGGCAATGGCCTTGGAAAGCGTTGTCTTACCGGCTCCGCCCGGTCCGTCAATGGCAATCTGAATCATGATTGGTCTCCTTCATCATTAAAAATCGGTAGCGGCACTCTCACCGGCGAGGTGCCCCGTAGAAAATGCGATCTGCAAATTAAAGCCGCCCGTGTAAGCGTCCACGTCCAGCACCTCGCCCGCAAAGTAAAGTCCCGAAACAAGACGGGATTCCATACTGGCAGGCTTGATCTGGCGCACGTCCACGCCGCCCTTGGTCACGATGGCCTCGTCGATGGGTCGAAAGCCGGTCAGCTTGACCGAAAAGCCCTTAAGCAGCGCGACCAGCGTGTGACGCTCCTCGGCCGTGATCGAGTTGACCTTTTTGCGCGAATCAATACCCGAGCGCGCGACGATCACGTCAATCATTTTCTGCGGCAAAAGGTCGCCAAGACTGTTGACAAAGTCCTTATTATGATACTTGGAAAAGTCCGAAAGCATGCGCGCGTCCAGCGTTTTTTCATCCAACGCGGGCTTGAGATCGATATATGCGGTATATTTGCCCGGTGCGATGTCCGGCAGATGCGCGGATGCGCTGAGAATCATGGGACCTGTCAGCCCAAAATGCGTGAACATCATCTCGCCAAAATCGCGGTACACCGCCTTGTCCGTGGCGTTGTCCTTGATGACAAGCCCCACGTTGCGCAAGGAAAGCCCCTGCATGGCGCGACAATCATTGCCTTCACAGGTGATGGGCACCAGCGAAGGGATCAGCTTTGTGATGTTATGCCCGGCTCTTGCGGCAAGCCTGTATCCGTCACCGTCCGAGCCTGTCAGCGGGTAGGATTTGCCGCCCGTGCATATAATCACGCGGTCAAATTCATAATCCTTGTCTGTACAAAGGCCGCAAACGCGACCGTTTTCGATTTGCAATGCGCTCACTCTCTCGCACACCACCCGGACGCCCGCATTCTGCACGGCACGCTTCATGGCGTTGACGATATCAATGGCCTTATCCGACACGGGAAAGACGCGGTTGCCTCTCTCGGTCTTGAGCGGCACGCCCAGGTCCTCGAAAAAGGCCTTGGTGTCCGCCGTGGTGAAGCCTGCCAACGCGCTGTAAAGGAAGCGCGGATTGGTGGGCACGTTGGAAAGGAAGGTATCTCTGTCGCAATCGTTGGTCACGTTGCATCTTCCCTTACCCGTAATGCGCAGCTTTTTGCCAAGGCGATCGTTACGCTCAAACAGCGTGACTGCTGCACCCATGTTTGCGGCAGCCACCGCTGCCATCATGCCCGCAGCACCGCCGCCCACAACGGCAACGCGCACAGGAGAAAAATCACTGTGTTCCATATTTACCGCTGAGCCTTGTCGTAAATGTCGTATTCATCCCACAGCACCTCAAGGTGGCGAAGTCTCTCGGTCACCTGCTCCTGGCATACGCGGGAAACGGCTACGACAAGCGCGTTGATCACGCTCAGAGGAGCAACCAGCGAATCCACAAAGGACGCCATGTCACTCTGCGCAACCAGCAGCTGGTCTGCACTTGCGGCAAGCGGGGATTCCACGCTGTCGGTCAGACAGATGACGTCCGCATCGTTCTTGTGCGCGTACTCGGTTGCCTTGATAATTCTCTTGGAATATCTGGGGAAGCTGATGGCGATAACCACGTCGCCCTCTCCTACGCCAAGCATCTGCTCAAACACCTCAGCACCCGAAGCGGTCTGCACGCGACGCACGTTATCAAAGATCATGCGCAAGCTGTGGTCAAGGAAAGACGCCAGAGAGGACGAGGAGCGCACGCCCAGGATATAAATGCTCTTGGCACCCACAATGCTGTTAACCGCTTCGTCAAACGCCTCGCGGTCAATGCCCTCCAGCGTCTTGCGGATCTTTTCGGCATCCGACTCCAGCACCTTGGAAAGCACGTCGCCCTTACCGATCAGGTTGTTGGTGACCTCGATACGCTGGAAGGAGGTCAGCTTGGTGCGGATCAGCTCCTGCAGCGATTTCTGGAACTCGGGGTAGCCCTCGTAGCCAAGCTCAATGACAAAGCGCACGACAGTAGACTCGGAAACGCCCACGGCGCGGCCGAGCTTGGAGGCGGTCATGTAGGCTGCCTTGTCGTACTCCTGCAAAATATATTTTGCGATCAGCTTTTGTCCTTTGGAAAAGCCGCTCATATTCTCCTCAAGAAGTCTTAAAATGTCTCTTTTCATAACAGATTCCCTTTCTGCTGTCAAGATTGTGCTCACAGCACACCAATTTTGATTATACACCCAATCTCTTTTTGTGTCAAGGGTTTTTGCAAGTCTTTGGGCGCAATATTGCATTTTCTTCCGTTTTCTTCCGGGGTGGAGAAAGCTTCCCGAACCGATGCTCTTGATACGCTACCAAAAGTGGGAAAATGCCCAAGCAAGCAAAAGCCCGCGGCGATGGGGCTGATGAATTAGCAAAAAACTGAAAGCAAGAGTTTTTAATAAAACTTTTTCCTTTCATGAATTATTACACGCAGAAACCGTTCGGATTCGCATTCTCCCCCCTGCGCCAGAGCAAGTCGGCGCGCTTTTAGCCCCCCTCCCGGAGGGTGGCTGTGAGAGTGGTCATTCGCTTGTTGAAATCCTTCACTTGCCCAATCACGGATACTTATTTGTTAGTTTGGATAAAAATATCGTTTCCCATGACGGTTAAGTTTTCACAAAAGGCGTGCTGCCTTCACCGCCCCCATCCGGGAGGGGGGAAAATAGGCGCTGACCTGTGCCAAGCGCTGGGGGGAGAATGCGAATACATACGGTTTCTGCGCGTCAAATCACTATACGAAAAGCAGAAGTCTTGCGACTTCTGCTTTCGTTTTTTGTTCTATCGCTAATCTGCCAACCCACGACCGCGGGCTGATATTATACATGCTTTTTGAATTTCAATATCGCCTTGAACATGTCTCCGTCCGTAACGATCTCAAAATCGCCGCCGCATACCTCGGTATAGCTCTTGGCGATCGCAAGCCCCAATCCGTTCCCTTCCTCGGTTCTTGATTCGTCACCGCGCACAAACCGCTGTGTGATCTCCCCTGTGTCGAAATCCAACGGATATGCGGAAATATTCTTGAATTCCACGACAATATCGTCGTCCTTTTCGGTAGCGGTAATGAAAACTCTGGTATTTTTCATGGAATATTTCAAAGCGTTGTCGATCAGATTGCCGATCACGCGCGACATTTTTCGCCCATCCGCACAAACGTAAAGCTCTTTGGCCACGTCCACGCAGAAGGTCAAGTCAGCGCACTGTATTTCGTTATCATGCTCCCCAAGCGCCTGATTGATCAACAGCGACACGTCAAGCCTTTCCATGACGATCTCCTCATTTCCGCTCTGCACCTTGGAAATATCGAACAGATCCTGCGTCAGATGCTTGAGCCTGTCGCCCTTTTTGGCAATGACGGCCACGTAATCCTTGGCCTGCTCGGGCAAGTCCTCCATCCCGGCCAGCAGCTCTGTGTAGCTGATGATGGACGTGATGGGGGTCTTGAGATCATGAGAGACGTTTGTGATCAGCTCGCTCATCATTCTCTCCGCCTTGACCTGCGCAGATACGGATTGCTCCAGCCCTTCGGCCACCTCGTTGACGTTTGTGCCCAATTCCTTCATATCCGGCCACCACAGTCGCGGGATCTTATACGACACGTTTCCGCCCCGCACCTCGCGCGCACCTTTTTTGATCTGATCAAGCTCAGCCGACCGAAACGCCGCAAAAGCACATACCACCAAAAACAGCACCACGCCCACAAGCGTCCAGAAGGGCGTGACCACCGTACCGATTCCCAAAAGGCCGATTACTGCGGTATAAAGGAACAGCAATATGACAAGCAGCACACCCGATTTTTTGCACAGCAATCCAAGCGTTGCTGAAAGCAAGGCCTTGATTGCTCTGTACGTCCACTTGACTATAGCCACCAACAAACGCCAAGCCTCTCTCAATATCTGTAAAATAAGGCTGGACTTGATGAATTTTTTGGTTTTGATATTTCTGATTATACTGAGTAAAACGGTAATGGCAATCAGCGTAGCAAGCGCACTCACAATGCCGATCACGGGATAAAGCAGCTTGGTGGGAAAGTCTCCCGACGCGTTCAAATCCAGCAAATACACCAGCAGTGCTGCTGATCCGATACCCGTTCCCGCCGCGAAAGCCAGTTGAAATTCCAGCGGAATGCTGTCAAGCCACATGTTCTGATATTCGCCCTTGGCGTTTTTTCCGCTGACGCACAGCAAATAAATGAGCAAAAGCAGCGCACCGACGGCATACGTCAGGGTCAACCCAACAGTATCCAAGACCATACTCTCCTGGTACTCCCATATCTCGCGAAGCTCTGCTGCCACCTCTGGCTTGACGCTGCAGCAAATAATTATGGTGCTTGTGCGGTCATACTCGTTGATATTCTCAATCAATACTCTGCCTGCCTTGGTGGCATCGGTCGTGCGCGAAAAATGTCCATCGCTGCCTCTTTCGATATAAGAGTAGTATTCCCTTTGCATCAGCGAATCTGCATCAACAGCGCCGCAGTTGGTAAAGACCTTGTCATTCCACTTGACAAAGTAATCAATTTGCTCGGTGCAATACAGTGCTTCCAATCGCTGCTTGATCTGCTCCTCCACACCAAGATCTGCTTCGTCCGTCTCGGGGAGGTCTGTCGTGGTTGCCTCTTCAACATCCTCGCGATACGTCACGTAATAGGCATCATACACAGCATATTCGGGTGCACTCAGCAAGGATGCAAGATACCAGGAGCTTGAAAAATCACTTTCAAAGGAATAGATCTCGACCTTCTCCTCAAAAAAGCGCAAAGCACCGTCAAATGCCGTCAGCACGCCCAATACCACGCACGCGATCAGCAGCACCACGGCCATAAATTTCAGAAAGCCGGAATAAACAAGCCTTTTCATAATCCCCCTCCTTTAATCCACCTTATAGCCCACGCCCCAAACGATTTTGAGGTATTTGGGCTCGCGCGGATTGATCTCAATTTTTTCTCTGATATGGCGCACGTGCACCGCAATCGTGCCGTCTCCCACAATGGCCTGCTCGTGCCATACGTTTGTGTAAATGTCGTTTGCCGAGAACACCCGCCCTCGGTTTCTGACCAGCAATTCCAAAATTTTGTATTCCACGGGCGTCAGTCTGACAAGCTCCCCGTCTACCTTGACCGTCTTGCTCTCGGTATCCACGCAAAGACCGTTGATGATGATCTCCCCATTCTGCTTTCCGATAGAGCCCAGCGTTGTGTATCTGCGCAGCTGCGACTTCACCCTCGCCATCAGCTCGGACGGATTGAACGGCTTAGTCACGTAATCGTCCGCACCCGCGGTCAGCCCGAAAATCTTGTCCGAGTCCTCGGATTTTGCAGAAAGCAGGATCACGGGAATATTTCTCGATTCGCGCAGCTTCATCAGCGTTTTGATGCCGTTCATTCTGGGCATCATAATGTCCAGAATCATCAGATGTATCTCATTTTCCGAAAGAAGATCAAGCGCCTCGATGCCGTCGTAAGCCTTGAGCGTCTTGTAGCCCTCGCCCGAAAGAAAAATACAAATGCTGTCCACAATTTCTCTGTCGTCATCCACAACCAAAATGTTCATCTCGTTCACCTCCGTATATATCATACAACATAATTCTTAACAAATAGATGTATAATTTCTTAAGATCGCTTAAGAATTGACACAATTTTCGCACTTTTATTATATCAGAGAACATTTGATAAGACAACGGTCATACACATAAAAAGCCTGCGGCAACTACTTTATTTGGATATAACAAAACGTATTATCTCTGCGCTATTTTAGATCTATATGCACGAAAGGAGTTGCTTGGAGAATATCTGAACGAAACAGCACGCACCTAACAAAAGGAGCGTTGAAATTGGCTATTATTGATCGGAATCCTGCACCGGGACTCATTTTTCATTCGGACAACGGAGCAAATTTTACTTCTTATACTTTCACAACATATCTAAAAGAATTCGGTATCAAACAATCCTTTTCCCGCGCACATAATCCATACGATAATTCCGTTTGCGAGTCTTTCTTCAAAACGCTCGAGCAAGAAGAAATATACCGCAAAGATTATCGTTCTGAAAAAGATATGTTCCGTTCCATAACCAAATTTATGGAGTTCTATAATAACGACCGTCCACATTCCATGAACGGATACCGAACACCGAACAAATACGAAGCAGACTACTATAAAAGAAAAGCTGTCCAAAAATCTTGAACAGCTTGATTCATATAAT
>CAZCRV010000128.1:4315-6580 GCA_964501175.1 uncultured Clostridium sp. | reverse complement strand
CGTCATAGCAAAAGGCTGAGCCATTCGCTTCTTAAAAAGCTTTTGACTCAGCCCCGAGTCATCATTTCTTATGAGTTTACTTTTTTTGAGAAAAATCTTTCTACCAATGACTATTCTGATCACATCCCATTTAATCTTTCATATATGGTTCAAGTGCTTCAAGTAATCCTGTATTTATACGATAGGTTCCATCAATAAGAGGTTCTGTATCCCACTTCTCGGTATTCAGGAGCTCTACCCAAATACACCAAGGGAATCCTGCATCCTGCATCGCTTCTGCACCTGCAACAGATACTCCAATGGTGGCTTCTTGGGATATGTACGCATCCATGTAAGGACCCCACTCCTGCACCATAACGGCAACGCCGGTTTCCTTTGAGAAGGCAACCCATTTTTCAAGCATTGATGCATAGTAATCCTTCCCGTAAGTATATCGCTTGCCGCCGTCATGAGTAACGGTATAGCTTCCGTCGTCAGCTACATTGATCACGGGATTAACATATTCACCATCGAATGCGAAGTCCATTTCGCAAACGATCAGTACGACTTTGTTTTCACAAAGTGTATTGGTGTACTGGCCATCGTTCCATGGAGAAACCATTCTTGGAACAGCAGATTCACCCTCCTCCGGGTACACCAATGCAATACCACGGAATCCTAAGCCGGTATCGCCATGCCACGCCAGAACAAGCTCCTTTGCACCGGATGTCAAAGGTGTGAATTCCCTCATAATACTCTGGTTGTCTGCATTAACCGGAAGAGACTCGATCTGCTGGCCGTCCGCATACAGCACCAGTTCTCCGTTGGCGCCATCGATATCGCCGATCAGCAGCTGCATCTGCATTCCCTCCGGGAAATCACCTTCAAAGGTATAGTTTTCTTCCGGGGAGAAAATAAAGCCCGTCACGTAATCGTAAGGCCATTGTTGTCCGGCATACCACCATGCGTTATAACCCCCACCGGCAGTATAGAGGGAATCGGGTCCGTACATATGGGTTGCCAACGCCACTCTGTCATTTGCAAGGCCATATACGGGCTGCTGAGAACCGGCCAGGCCATCCACAAAGATCAGTCGGTCATCCCCGTATTCCCGGATGGCAGAAATGACTTCCCGAGCTTTATTTACATAAAGTTCTTCATCCTCAAGGGAAAGCATCCACGGCTCATTGAAAATGTTCAGACTGAACACACTGTTGGGCAGGTCGCTGTAGCGTCTTGCCAGCATCTGATAACAGGAAATAAGTCTTGCGGTAAGTTCATCATCGTAGAAGCCTGCAACGCCCATGGATGCGCCGTTAAAGCCATCTTCATCCAAAAGTACACAAATATGTACGCCGTATTCGATCGCCCACTGCATGGCCTCGTCCAGATTATCCAGCAGATACTGGGGAATTGTCATCTCCTCCCCGTTCCACTGAAGCAGTTCATCGTTCATATAAACACGAATAAAATCAATACCGTATTTCTGCCACGTTTCGAAATCACTTTCACGCATATAACCGGTAAGATGAGACAGGTTGACACCCATTCCGCTCCAGGACGGCAAGTTGTCCCAGGAAGCATCCGGCATTTCGGCTGCCTTTGCCAACTGTTCAGAAGTAAATTCCAGTTTACCGATGGCAGACATAGGGACTGCAGTCTGATCGAGATAAGCATTGTACAGCCGCTTACAGGCAACGATCGCTTCCTTCCGGGTGATCGGCTCGTCATAACGGATATAAAGACCCTCGTCTACATCGAGGATCGGCAGGGAATTTGTCATATCAGTCTGTGCAGCGCAATAAACAGAGCCCCACACGTCAAAGCCCACTTTGTCGTTTTCCGGCAAATTTCCTTCGTTAAAAAGCTTCATCTCCATACAGGGGAGGGCGCTGCCTGCCCGGTCGTGGTAGATGCTGAGAGTGTGCATATACTGGAATGCATCGTAGTTATATGAATCTTCGGCATCCTCGATACCGTAGTAATTTTCCAGCGCAAGCCGGTAGATATATCCCATAGCGTGTCCGCGGTAGCAGATAGAATTATCCACCCATTCAGGACTGTTCAGCCAGGAAAGTGTCACCTGAGACGGTTCCGCAACTCGTGCGTACAGCATCGTTTCAAGCAGATCGGCCATTTCAATACAGGTGATCTGCGCATCCAGATCCTTGAGCCATCCATCCGGAACAGCAAACAATGTCGTTGCCTCGGCGACTTCGGGGTCCTCAATCACAGGGGGATCCTCTGTGGGATCGGTAGGTTGTTCGGTGCTATCCTCCGAGGGGG
>CAZCRV010000128.1:0-4215 GCA_964501175.1 uncultured Clostridium sp. | reverse complement strand
TACTCTCTGCCGTTTGATCGGTGCTATCCTCCGAGGGGGTACTCTCTGCCGTTTGATCGGTGCTATCCTCCGAGGGGGTACTCTCTGCCGTTTGGGGAGGGGATTGATGATCACAAGCAATCATCAGCCCCGTGAATATTGCCATGCAAAGCAACAAACTTAGAAATCTTCTGTTCAGCATATCTAAAGCCTCCTGAGTATAAAGTGTGGATGATATCTCGTCGGGGTCAATCGTTTCTGTATACAATTTATAGTTTATTATAGCATATATCGAAAGAAAGCAAGCGTGATATTCCGACTTTGTCGAAGTGAAGTAATATCACTTGCCGAAAGGAAACGGCCGTCGTTCATTTTACTGTATCAACTTCTCAATTGCCTCCCAGTAGGGGGAGCTTTTGAAATACGCCTCGATGGCCTCGGGGCTTTTGACCTTGAAGGTCTTGTCACTCTCGATTGCCAGCTCCTTAAGATATCCTGCAAAGCCGTATTCGTCCACGTATTTCTCGGTAAATGCGCGGTTGGCGATATTGTCAATGCCAAAGAGGGGAATGGCCTTGTCTTTGGACAAGTGTATCATGAGCGAAAGGCCGCTTTCCTTGGAAAACTCCAGCTCGTAGAATATCACCTCGTCCCAGGTAAAGGAATCTGTCTTGAAAAAGACGTAGGACTCCATGCCGTCCTCAGTAAACACGTTGCAAACGCTCAGTGCCGTGATGATGCTGCATACCAGTAGCACGCAGCACACAATACCGATAATCACTTGTCCGGACACCTTTTTCTTGTCCTTTTTGATGGGTGTTTGCTCGTCCTCAATATAGTCCTTTGCGCCCGGCTGGAAGAGCAGGAAAATGATCTCCAATAATATGAAATCCACAAACACGCAATAGAACATAGCGGGCATGGTCATCATGGCGGGCGCGTCGCCTGCGTGGATCGAGAGCACCACGGGGGCGATCGACGCGGTCAGCGCAATGATGCAAAACAGCATCAGAACCACCACCAGCGTGCCGACCATAATATACCCGACGCTGTTACGCTTGGCAAAGCCTCTGCTTCTTCTTTTCATCATAATACGCGCATAACCGAGCAGACGTTGAGCTTTTCTGCGATCTCGGCAACCTCACTTTCACTCATGGGAGCAGTAGTAATGACCGAAACGCAGCCGTCCTTTGTCAGCACGTGCAGGGCGCGGTCACCAAGTACCGCGTTTACCTCGGAAAGGGAATTTTCAAATCTGAAATAGCGCGCGCAGGAATAAGACGCAAAGTCAGATAGGTCGTCTGCCGTCGCGTTGACGAAATGCGGCTTTTTGACAGCACCGCCCTTGCCGGATGCAATGTCAATGATGTCCGCGACAACCGCGCTTGCGGTGGGCAGCTTGCCTGCGCCCGGGCCGTAGAACATGACGTCGCCTACCATGTTGCCATTGAGCAGCACGCCGTTGAATACGCCCGAGATGCCCGAAAGGGGATTGCTCATGGGCACCATGCGGGGGCTGACCATGGCGATGATCTTGCCGTCCTTGCAATCGGCGTGACCGATCAGCTTGATGGCATAGCCCAATTGTGCCGCGTCGGAGACGTCCGCGCCCGAAATGGCGGTAATGCCCTCGGTGTGGATATCGGCAGGTGCGACCAGCTTGCCAAAGCAAAGGCCGCACAGAATGGAAACCTTGCGCGCCGCGTCAAGACCCTCGATGTCTGCCGCGGGATTGGCTTCTGCGTAACCCAGCTTTTGTGCCGCTTTGAGCGCGTCGTCAAAGCTGGTACCGGATTCCTTCATGCTTGTCAGAATATAGTTTGTCGTGCCGTTGAGAATGCCGTTAACCTCGCCTATACGGTTGGACGCAAGGTCGACGTAGATCGAGCGCAGCACGGGAATGCCGCCGCCCACGCTGGCTTCAAACAGGTACGACACGCCGTTTTGCTCGGCCAGGGCCAGCAGCTCGGTGCCGAAGTTGGCAACCACCTCTTTGTTGGAGGTGACCACGCTCTTACCTGCCTCCAGGCATGCCTTGGTAAACTCGTAAGCGGGGTGCGAGCCGCCCATCATCTCTGCAACCAGGGAAACTTCGGGATCGTTGACAATGATGCCGAAATCATGTACGATGCGATCAGCAAAGGGACTGTTCGGGAAATCGCGCAGATCGAGAATATATTTGATCTCAATATCGCTGCCGCACGCGGCACGGATCAGATCTTTATTTTGTGTCAGTACCTCGGCACAGCCGCTGCCGACTACGCCAAAGCCGAGAATTGCTACAGAAATCATGGGAAATACCTCCGGGGTGGGTGCATATAGTATAACATCCTATATCATACCACATTTTTTTGCGAATTGCAAGAAAGGGAGTTGATAATTTACAAATTATGTGATATAATTTCATTGCGATTTTATACCCAAGGAGGGATGAGCATCATGGCTTCACCGATCGGTGATATGAAAAACGTCAAAATTTTTGTGCTTTATCTGATGGAAAACATCGGATACCCCATGAGCTTTGTGACCATCAACGACGTCACTCTGCAGAATGATTACGTCATGTACCTGGATTTTGCAGAGGCGTTTTACGATATGCTGGATAACGACCTGATCGCCTGCGTCGGACAGAACGAGGCAGGGGACGACTTGTACGCGGTGACCTTTAAGGGCAGATGCGTGGCCGAGGAGCTCAAGAGCGACCTTTTGCCCAGCATCCTGGATCAGAGCCTGCGCTGCGCCTTGCGCTACCTGGATTTTCAGAAAAGAGGCGTGCGCATCTCTACCCATATCGAGGCGCGTCCCGACAAGATGTACGACTTAGAATGCAAGATGTACGAAAAGGAAGAGGTCATCATGTCGGTCATGCTGACGGTGGACAGCAGACTGCGTGCCGAGAGAATGGCGGACAACTTCCGTGAAAATCCCGAAAATGTTTACAAAGGTGTGACCGCGCTGGTGGCAGGAAACGTGAATTACCTTTTTTCATAAGGGTTTTGGCCGTGTTTCGCACTTTAGTTAAAGTGAATAAATTGTAAATTATGACAAAGTTTTGATCGAAAAATATCAAATGTCACAAAAAAGCTCTCGCGAGCATTGCACAATGCTCAAACGAGGGCTTTTGGTGTTGTGCAAATTCTACAAAATTCAAAGGGAAATTTTTCGATGATGTGATAATTCGACAAAAATATCTCTTGACAACGGGTATATTTGTGGTATAATGGTATAAATGGCACTATATCTATGGCGGTGAAAACATGAGCAATTCCAACACGAAAATACAGCAAAATGCAGATCTTGCGGATCTGCTGAGTGCTGCGCGTGCCGGAGATCAGACGGCTTATGCGATCCTGCTGGAGCGATATGCGCCCATGCTGCACGCCATGGCAGCCAAGTACGCCGCACCCGATATGGGCGAGGCCGATCTGGAGGATCTGAGGCAGGAGGCCAGCGTGGTGTTCTGCAGCGCGGTCAAGACCTATGATCCATCCCGCGAGGGCGTGGAGTTCGGGTTGTATGCCAAGATCTGCGTCGGTCACGGGCTTGCTTCGGTAATGCGTGTGTTCCGCAGGCAGCGTCATCAAGGCTTGCTTTCCTTGGAGGGCGAGGGCTTGATCGAGCAGAATCCCGAGCTGCTGGGCTGTGAGGATTCGGTCACGGACGCCTTGATCGACAAAGAGAGAATGGAGGCTCTGCAGCGAATCATTGCGCGCAACCTCTCGTCTTACGAGAGTCGCGTTTGGTGGCTGTACGTTTCGGGCACTTCCACGGCGCGTATTGCGCAAATGCTTGGAAAGGATGAAAAATCCATTTCCAACGCCATCTACCGCATCAGAAAAAAGCTGCGGCAGGTGATCGGACAAGGGCAAACCCCGTAAGGGTTTACCATAAATATTATACCACAACAAGTGAGGTAAAAACAAATGTACGAAGATGAAGTAAAAGTCGTTGGCGAAGAAGAGTTTGTTGACGAGACACTGGTTTGCAAGGAATGCGGCAACGAATTCGTATTCACCGCTGGTGAGCAGCAGTTCTACAAGGAAAAAGGTTTCCTGAATAAGCCCAAGAGCTGCAAGGCATGCCGCGACGCTAAGAAGAACGCAGGCAAGCCCGAGCGTCAGTATTTCATCGCTGTTTGCGCAGAGTGCGGCGGCGAGGCTAAGCTCAACTTCCAGCCTTCTAACGACAGACCTGTTTACTGCAGCGCATGCTTCGAGGCAAGAAGAGCTAAGTAAT
>CAZCRV010000127.1:0-6587 GCA_964501175.1 uncultured Clostridium sp. | reverse complement strand
GCTGATGCAGCATGCCCTTATAGCCGTCGCCCACGGTTCTGGGCTTGTTGGTATATACACGGGGAACGATCAGAATCTTATCCTTGACCTGCTCCTGCACGCGTGCAAGGCGACCGATATAGTCAAGCACAGGGGCTTCGGAATCGGCCGAGCAAGGGCCGATGACAAGCAGGAGCTTGTCGTTTGTGCCGTCAAAAATGCCCTTGACCTCGGCATCTCTTTGTGCCTTGACTGCGGCCAGCGCATCGGTTAAGGGGTACATCTGCTTGATGTCCTGCGGTACGGGAAGCTTTCTTTTGAAATTCATGTTCATGGTTTGGGTCTCCTTTGGATATTGCTGTTTCTTATTTTATTTCACACTGTACGAGCCGACCAGCTTAAGCTTGTCGCACATGGGGCTCAAGGCTCGCATCATTTGTTTTCCGTTTTCGCTGCGGATATCTCCCTCGCCCTCCACGTAGAAATAGTAATTCCACGCAAGATCCTTCATGGGACGGGAGTGCAGATTCTTCATGTTGTAGCCGTACGCACCGATGATGTTGATGGCCTGCGCTAAAGCGCCCGCCTGGTGCTTGACGGTAAATACCAGGATGAAGTTATCGTCCGGTTTGCCCGCAGGACGGTTTTCGGTGCGGGAAAAGCATGCAAAGCGGGTGGTGTTGCCCGCGCTTTGATTGATGCTGCGCTGCAGTACCTCCAATCCGTAAAGCTGCGCTGCCTGCACGCTGCCAATGGCTGCGACGTGCGGTTTGCCAAGCTCCGCGACAAATTTTGCGGCAAGCGCGGTGTTGGAATAGGGGGTGCGGATCAGGATGCCGTGCTCGTCCAGATACCCCTCGCATTGCGCCAGCGCCTGCGGATGGCTGACCACCTCACGGATATCCTCGAGCTTTGTGCCGGGCAGCACCAAGAGATTCTGTGTCACAGCCAGATCGCAGGTGCGATTGATGTACAAAGAGCCCGAAAACATCAGATCCATGACCTGTCCGACCTCTCCTGCATAGCTGTTTTCAATGGGCAGCACGGCTACGTCGCACTCCCCCGACTCCACGGCACGGTAAGCTGCCACGAAATCCGGGCAGGCAATATACTCTCCGTTCGGGTACAGCACCTCGGCTGCCTCGGACGCAAACGCCCCCGGCACGCCGCCGTACGCCACGCGCATACCGCAAATCAGTCGCTGCTGATAATCACGCGACAGCTTCATGGTATATTTGAGAAACTCTACGTAATATTCACGCCATTCGGGGTTTTCTACAAGTGCGCTTTTCCCCGCGATCAGCTCTTCCTCGCGGCGCGCGTCCAGGACGGGCAATCCCCTCTCCTTTTTATATTCTGCGACTATTTGTGCGGCCTCCATGCGGCGGCAGAACAGCCTTGCAATCTCGGAATCAACCTCAGAGATGGCCTTTCGGGCCTGTTGCAGCTTGTCCATACGTTTGGACTCCTTTCAAAAATATTTCGCAGAGGCTTTGCGCATCTGCGAAAAACAAAATCCGCAGAATACCCCTCGGGCATTCTGCGGCAAAATTCGATCTGTTTCAAACTTACGCGGTCAAGAACACCCGGAATCCGAGAAAATAACCGCAATAAAATCGTGTTTGCTTCATGATATTTTCCCCTTTCCGATGATCTTACGAATATTATAAACCTATTTTCCTCCCGTGTCAAGGGTTCTGCGCATTTTTTTGAATATACGCAACCGCTGCGCGAATCTCTCCACACGCGTCCAAGGCCTGCTCGGCAGTCAGCGCGTCGCAGCCCGCAAGCTCACCAATGATGCGAATGCAGCGCAGGCGCAGCTTTTGGTTGGTGGGGCGCACGTTGACCATGAGATTGCCCATGACCTTGCCTGTTTTGATCATCGCACCCGTGGAAAGCATATTAAGCACCAGCTTTTGCGCTGTGCCTGCCTTGAGTCGCGACGAGCCCGTGATCACCTCCGCACCCACAACGGGCGCAATGGTCACGCGGCAAATGGGATGCATGCGGCTCTCGGGATTGCAGGTCACGCCGATGGGCACAGCGCCCAACTCGGCTGCCTTTCGGAGCGCGCCCAGCACGTAGGGAGCACCGCCCGAGGCCGAAAGACCTACCACCACGTCACCCGCGCGCACACCATCGGCTACAAGGTCGGCTTTTCCCTGCTCCTCGTTGTCCTCAGCCCCCTCCGAGGCGCGGAACATAGCGTCCTCGCCGCCCGCAATGATGCCACGCACCAGCGCGTAATCCACGCCAAAGGTTGGCGGACATTCCGAGGCGTCCAGCACACCAAGACGCCCCGACGTACCCGCGCCCACGTAGATCAGATGTCCGCCTGCCTGCATCGCCTCGGCGATCAGATCAATGGCGGCCGCAATATGCGCGGCCTCGGCAGCAACCGCGTCCTCAACCACGCGGTTTTCCGCTGCCATCAGGCGAACCATGTCAAGCGTGGACAACTTGTCAATCTCCATGGTACGGGGGTTTCTTGCCTCTGTATTCAGCTTTTGATAATCGGGTCTGACGTTCTGACTCATATTTTACTCTCCTGGGATAAACCCTTCAAAAATGATGCCCTCGTTGCGTTTTTTCGCGGGAATCTGCTCGGGCTTTCTCACCGTCCACACGTAAGCGGGGGCGCGGAACAGATATTTACAGATCATAAACGACAAATTATGCACGCTTTCCTGCCCGTAAGCCAGAAAATGCGGTCTTGCCAGCACGTTGGTCGCCAGCACCGTGATCAGAAAATAGAACAGCTTATTCCCCTTCTTTTCCTTCAAAAGATTGCAGAACAGCTGACCGCGCACCACACCGGGGGCATTCTTTCTGTACCAGCGCACCAGCAAGGGGTTAAACGACTCAATGATGTAGTCGCCCTTATACTGCGAGAGGATTTCATTAGCCACCGGACAAAGGCTGGTATCCATCGCAGTGCCCTTAAGCTCGACTAAGAGCGGCACGCGGCCGTCCACCAGCGCAAGCATCTCGGTCAAAAGCGGGATTTTTTCATCCGTGCCGCCAAGGCGCAGCTCGCGCAGCTCGGCAAGCGTCTTGTCCTCTACCTTGCCCTCCACGCCGCACATGCGCACCAAGGTATCGTCATGGAATACCACCACGTGCCCGTCCTTTGTCTTGTGGATATCAAACTCAATGCCGTATCCTGCGTCCACGGCCTTTTTGAAGGCCGCGAGCGAGTTCTCGGGAGTTTGTGCATCCCAAAGACCTCTGTGAGCAAATTTGGTGCCGTACTTGGCAAGTTCCAGGCCGCGCGTCGAAGCGGGCTTGATCAAAAACAGATAAATGACGACTGCTGCGGCAACTACGGCCGCGCAGATCAGGGAAATCAACAGTGCAGGCGGCATATCAATCGCCCTCCTTCTTGTGAATTTTGGGAGAATCACCGTGCTTGACAAACAGCATGGTAAAGAATGCAAGAATGATGCAAATAGTGGCGTACGGGAACAGCGTGCGCATATCCAGGGTCAGAAGCGCGCCGCTGAGCAAGGGCGTCAGGATCTGCGCGGACATACTGGCCGTATAATAAAAGCCGGTATATTTGCCCACGTTGCTGCCCTTGGCAAGCTCAACCACCATGGGATAGCTGTTGACGTTGATGGCCGCCCAGCTCGCCCCCACCGCCGCGTACACCGCGTAGGTAACCCAAACGGGCGTAGCAGTCGTGACAAAGCACATGACGCCAAAGGCCGCGCCCAGGATGCCGACGCCTGCAATGACCGTTCTTTTTCTGCCCCATACGGCAGAGAGCTGACCGATCGGAAAATACGAAAGAATGCCCATAATGCCACCAATTGCATACGGAATATTATAATCAATACCGCCAAGCTCGGAGCTCATGTAGACCGAAAGTTTGCTTTCCATGGCGTTATACCCCATGTACCACAGCACAACCGAGGAAAGAATGAGTAAAAGCGATACCTTTTCGGAGCGCGAAAGCTTGCGGTCACCCGCCGTCTCGCTTTCCTCGGGGCCGTCATCCGTGTCCTGCGCCTGCATTTCGGCGCACCACTTCTTTTCCTTGACCAGCACCAGAAAAAGGACAAGCGCTGCGACCATGTAAAGCGCGATGATACCAAAGAACAGTCTGTAATCCATGAGCACGCGGTCGGCACGCCCCGTGCCAAGCAAAAAGCCCAGCACCAGCACGAACAGCACGCCAAGCGAGCCCATGAGATTGATCATGGCGTTTCCCTGTGAGCGCAGGGGCTTGGGGGTAACGTCGGGCATCAACGCAACCGCGGGTGAGCGGTACACACCCATGGCCACCAGTAAAAGCAAAAGCAAAATGATAAACCAAACAAGACACGCAGGACTTTGACGGCTGACCTGCCTTGCATACGCCTGCCTTGCAGGCACGACGATTTCGGTATATTCCTCGGTAACCATGCCTGTCTGCTCGCCCTTCTCGTCGGTGCGGTACATGGCAATGGCCTTGAATTGCTGTTCTGCCACCTGCTCCTGCAGCGGTGCGGAGCGGCCGTTATAATCAATCGTGGGATTTTGCTCCCACAGCACGTCCAGCGATTGCTCGTAGGCGGCAGGGTCGGTGGGGCTGACTGCCTCGATCTGCTTGAGCTGCCCAAAATCCGCAAAGGAAACAAGCACCAGAAGCAGCGCAGAAAGAATCGTGCCGATAAAAATGAAGGGCGTGCGGCGGCCGTGGCGCGACCGCGACTTATCCGACAGCGCACCGAACACGGGCAGCAAAAACATCGCAAACACGTTGTCCAGCGCCATGATCGCGCCCGAGGCAAACTGCGAAAGACCGAATTTATCGGTCAGAATCTTGGGCACAATGGAATTATAGCTATACCAGAAGGCCGTAATAAACATAAACACAAGGCCAACCGATAAAACCTTTTTGTAACTAAGCTTCATGCCCGCCTCTTATTTGCGCATTCTGGCAAACGCGGCGCGCAGCACTGCAGCCTGCGTTTTGGAATCGGGCACCTCGCCGCGGCAAATGCGATCCACCAGCTCGTCAAGCGGAATTCTCTCTACCTCGATAAACTCGTCCTCGTCAAAGTCGGTCTCGCCAAAGCTAAGCCCCTCGGCTACATACATGTGAATGACCTCGTCGATCAGCGCGGGCGTGGTGTAAAGCGGGCCAAGATAGGTCAGTTTTTCGCACACAGCACCCGTCTCCTCGCGCAGCTCGCGCAAAGCTGCCTCAGTGGGGTCCTCGTCGGGGCTGTCCAGCTTGCCAGCGGGAATCTCCAGCACCATTTTGCGGTGCGCGTAGCGGTATTGCTTGACGCAAATGACCTCTCCTTGGCCGGTCAGCGGCACGATGCACACAGCACCCACGTGCTTGCAGTACTCGCGATAGCCCACCTTGCCGTCGGGCAGCAGAATGTCATCCTTATATAAATGAAGCACGTGGCCGTCAAAAATCAGCTCGCTGTGCAGTTGCTTTTCGGTGTAATCCATATTCGTCTCCCATAAAAAATTCTCTTTATTATTATACACGAAATCGCAATATTTGTAAAGCCCTTGCGCCAAAGAAAAAAATGTGGTACAATAATCATATCAGATAGTTCTCGGAGGTACGCTATATGAACAGCACTCAGCACGCACGTTCCCTGCCGCTGCTTGGCGAAGAAGGATTGGACAAATTGAAAAGCGCACGCGTGGCCGTGTTCGGAATTGGCGGCGTAGGCGGACATTTGTGCGAGGCACTCGCACGCGCGGGCGTGGGTGAGCTGCACCTCTTTGACAAGGACACCGTTTCCCTTTCCAATATCAACCGCCAGGCCGTCGCGCTGCATTCTACGATCGGGCTTCCCAAGGTCGAGGTCATGAAGGCGCGCATCGCGGACATCAATCCCGATTGCCGCGTGGTGACACACGAGGTGTTCTATCTGCCCGATAACGCAGTTCAATACGACTTATCCGAATTCGACTATATTGCCGACGCCATTGACACGGTCAGCGCAAAGATCGAGCTGATCTGCCGCGCAAAGGTCGCAAACGTGCCCATCATTTCTGCCATGGGCGCGGGAAACAAGCTTAACCCCTCGGCATTCCGCGTGGCCGATCTTGCCAAAACGCAATCCTGCCCCTTGGCGCGCATCATGCGCCGCGAGCTGGGCGCGCGCGGCATTCGCCACCTGACCGTGGTGTACTCCGAGGAAAAGCCCAGGCCTTCTCTTTTGCCAAGCGAGCACGGCAAGCACACCCCCGCGTCGGTCTCGTTCGTGCCCCCCGCCATGGGTCTTATCATGGCAGGCAAGATCGTGTGCGACCTCTCGGGGGTCAAGCCGGAATGAATCAAAAAACAGCTCGTGGGGCTGCGAAATTAGCGGTAAAATCAAAGCTGTCTTCTCCAAAAGACAGCTTTTGTTTATGAATTGCTTTCATTATTTAGTAGCCGCAGGTGCGGGCGATCACTGATCGCCCCTACGAGTGTTTTTGCGTTGGGTTTTATATCGTAAACCCTTTACACGAATTCTGTAGGGGCGATCATTGCACGTCCGCAGCATTTTCCTCGTAGGGGGCATTCCTCTCGTAGGGGGCATTCACGAATGCCCCCGCGGGCGCACACAGTGCGCCCCTACGTGGTATCATCCTGTTCTCTTACAAAA
>CAZCRV010000126.1:0-6589 GCA_964501175.1 uncultured Clostridium sp. | reverse complement strand
AAAGTATCCGCTTTTTCTTTTCGCAGAGCTAAGTTAGTGACTCAGCCCCTTTTTTGCGCCAAATGCGGCCATACACCACACTTGACACGTCTGTGCAAAAGGTGTATAATTAAAATAATGAGGAAAACCGTGGAGGTACGCATGAAGCTGACAAGCATTTTACAAAACAATACCCTTTCCCTCTCCTTTGAGGTATTTCCGCCCAAGACCGACTCGGCCTTTGCAAGCGTAGAACAGGCGATCGACCAAATCGCCACGCTGCATCCGCCTTTTATGAGCGTGACCTACGGCGCGGGCGGCGGCACGAGTCATTACACGTTGGAGATCGCCAAGCACGTCAAGACAAGCTACAGCGTGCCCATGCTCGCGCATCTGACCTGCGTTTCGTCCAGAAAGGAAACCGTTGCCACACAAATTAACGCAATCAGAGAGGCCGGTATTCAGAACGTCATGGCGCTGCGCGGTGACATCCCTGCGCACCTGCAGGATGCGGATCGCGCGGCTTGGGATTACCACCACGCCATTGACCTGGTACGTGAGCTGAAGGCAAGCGGCACGGACTTTTGCATTGGCGGCGCGTGCTATCCCGAGGTGCACCCCGAGAGTCAGAATCAAAAGCAGGACTTGCGCTACCTTGCCGAAAAGGTGGACGCGGGCTGCGATTTCTTGACCACACAGATGTTTTTTGACAACCATCTCTTTTATAATTTCATGTACAAGGCGCGCGAGGTCGGCATCACCGTGCCCGTGCTGCCCGGCATCATGCCCATCACCAACGCGTCGCAAGTAGAGCGCGCCGTCAAGCTTTCGGGCTCGCACATGCCGCGCAGATTCCTTTCCTTGGTGGACAGATTCGGCAGCGATCCCGCCGCTATGAAGCAGGCGGGCATTGCGTATGCGACCGATCAGATCATTGACCTCTTTGCCAACAACGTCACGCACGTGCACGTATATTCCATGAACAAGCCCGACGTGGCAGCCGCCATTATGGCAAACCTTTCCGATATTCTCGGAAAATAAGCGGAGGAATTTATGTCCTTGATTGATCAGCTTTCCAACAATACTATTTATATGGACGGCGGCATGGGCACGCTGCTGCAGGCGGCAGGCCTTGCCCCGGGCGAGCAGCCCGAGCGCTGGAATCTTTTGCGGCCCGAGGTGGTACGCGGCATTCACCGCGCGTATCTCGAGGCAGGCAGCCGCATCATTACCACCAATACCTTTGGCGCAAACGCCCTGCACTATTCGGACGACGAGCTTGCCGCCATCATTCCCGCAGCCGTGCAAAATGTGCGTGCTGCCGTGGCGGACGCAGGCGTGAGCGACGCTTACGTGGCGCTTGACATCGGCCCCTCGGGCAAGCTTTTGCGCCCTTGGGGCGACCTTGATTTTGAGGATGCCGTAACTCTGTTTGCAAAAACCGTGCGCCTAGGCGCTGCTGCGGGCGCGGATCTTATCTTGATTGAAACCTTTAACGACTGCGCCGAGACTAAGGCCGCGCTACTGGCGGCCAAGGAAAACTGTTCCCTGCCCGTATTCGTTTCCAACGCCTACGGTGCGGACGGCAAGCTGCTCACGGGTGCTTCACCCGAGGCCATGGTTGCCATGCTGGAGGGTATGGGAGCGGACGCCGTTGGCGCAAACTGTTCGCTTGGCCCCAAACAACTGGCTACGGTTGCGGGGCGTCTTTTGGACGCTGCATCCGTCCCCGTGCTGCTCATGCCCAACGCGGGGCTGCCACGCACAGATGCACACGGCAACACGGTTTACGACGTAGATGCGGATCAATTTGCTGCAATCCTTGCCGAGTTGGTCGCGCTTGGCGTGCGCTTACCCGGCGGCTGCTGCGGCACAACGCCCGCGCATATTGCAAAAACGGTTGCGCTGACGCAGGGCTTTGTGCCCGCGCCCATTCAAAAAAAGACCGACACCGTGGTGTCGTCCTATACGCATGCCGTCAATTTCTCTGACGCCCCCTTGCTGATCGGCGAGCGCATCAATCCCACCGGCAAAAAACGCTTCAAGCAGGCCTTGATTGAGGGCGACATGTCCTACGTGCTTGACCAGGGGCTTGCGCAGGTCGAGCAGGGCGTGCACATCCTGGACGTCAACGTGGGCATTCCGGAGATCGACGAGCCAACCTTACTCTGCCGCACGGTTTGCGAACTGCAGGCCGTGACTAATCTGCCGTTACAGATCGACACCGCCGATCCCGTCGCCATGGAGCGCGCCTTGCGCAGGTACGTGGGCAAGGCCATGATCAACTCGGTATCCGGCAAGCGCGAGAGCATGCAGGCAATCTTTCCGTTGGTCAAAAAATACGGCGGTGTGGTGGTTGCGCTGACGCTGGACGAGAACGGCATTCCCGACTCGGCCGATGGCCGCGTGGCCATTGCCATGCGCATTTTAGAGATGGCTGCCGACTACGGCATTGACAAAAAAGATATCGTGTTTGACACGCTGACCATGACGGTCAGCACAAATCCCGAGGCGGCTGCACACACGCTGGGCGCTTTGCGCGAGATTCGCAAAGACCTTGGCTGCCACACCGTGCTGGGCATTTCCAACGTATCGTTCGGGCTGCCCGAGCGAGAGGTGCTGACCGCGCATTTCTTTACGCTGGCCATGCAGCAAGGCCTTTCCGCGGCCATTATGAACCCAAATCTTCCCTCTGTGCGCAACGCATACCTGGCATACCGCGCGCTCTCGGGTCTGGATACCGGCTGCGCCGACTATATCGCGCGCGTCACGCCCGTGGGTACTTCGACGGCAGCGCCAGCATCTGCTCCTGGGGACGCCCTGCCGCCCCTGCAGCAGGCCATTCTCAAGGGGCTTGTGGAGGTTGCCGCACGCGAGACCGACGCGCTGCTTGCTTCGCGCGACTCCATGGACGTCATCAACCGTGAGATCATCCCCGCGCTTGACCTGGTAGGTGCACGCTTTGACCAAAAGGTGCTGTATCTGCCGCAGCTTTTGCTTTCCGCCGAGGCCGCCAAGTCCGCATTCGAGCGCATCAAGGCACGGAGCGTTAAGACCGAGAGCGACGAGGGGCAAGTTCCCTTCGTGCTTGCCACGGTGGAGGGCGATATTCACGACATCGGAAAAAACATCGTCAAGCTGCTCTTGGAGAATTACAACTTCAAGGTCATTGACCTTGGCCGCAACGTGCCCGCCGAGCAGGTGCTTGCCGCCGTGCAGGAGCATGGCGCACATCTTTGCGGTCTGAGCGCGCTCATGACCACCACCGTGCCCGCCATGGAGCGCACCATTGCCCTTTTGCATAAGCATGCCCCCGATTGCCGCGTGGTAGTGGGCGGAGCCGTGCTGACTGCGGAATACGCGGCGCAAATTCACGCCGACTACTATGCCAAGGACGCCATGGAGACCGTTCGGTACGCCGAAAGAATGAGAAAGGGATCTTTGAAATGAAGTATTACGTGGAACAAAAAATATTTTCCTGGAACGACAATTTTTCCGTATACGACGTTTCGGGAAACGAGATTTTCCTCGTCAAGGGCGAGTTTTTCTCGTTTGGCAAAAATCTGACCATCATGGACCTGCGCGGTAACGAGCTTTATCGCATCGAGCAGGAGCTCTTCCGCTTCCGCCCGCGCTACCATATCGTCAAAAACGGCGAGAGCGTGGCCACCGTGGTCAAGGAATTTTCCATGTTTACCCCCTACTACACGGTTGAAGGCCCGGGCTGGGAGATCGAGGGCGACTTTTTTGATCACGACTACGACGTCACGGACAGCGGCCGCCACGTAGCGAGCGTGCAAAAGCAATGGTTTACCTGGGGCGACACATACGAGGTTGACGTCAACGACCGCGATTACGACCCCGTCGCGGTCCTTGCCGTTTGCATCATCATCGACTGCGTGCTGGATAATCAGAATAATTAAGCAAAAAAGGCAGGCCGAGAGCGTGAAAGATTAGCGGTATTTAGGTAAAGCAGAAGTCGTAAGGCTTCTGCTTTTGTTATAAGGGGAAACACGCAGAAACCATTCGGATTCGCGTTCTCCCCCCTGCGCCTGGAGCAAGCCAGCGCGCGTTTATCCCCCCTCCCGGAGGGGGGCAATAAAGGCAGGCATGCTTCCCTTAACACTTAACCGCTATGGGAGATGACTCCTATGTTGAAATTAACTAAAAAACAGTACCACTCTCACAGCCCCCCTCCGGGAGGGGGGCATATTTGGTGCTGCCCTGTGCCAAGCACCGGGGGGAGAATGCGAATCCGAATGGTTTCTGCGCGCAATATCCCATCAAAAAAAGCAGAAATCATAGACTTCTGCTTTCCATTTTCCTCTATTTCCGCAACCCCATCGGGCTTTTCTCTTGGATTCCGTCCAAACCATCACTCTTTGGCAGTCAGGCAGCACACCGCGCGGTATGCGTACGAAATTGCCATGCCGAGCAGCACGCCGCCCACGATATCGGTCAGCCAATGCACGCCGCCAAGCAAGCGGCAAGCCACCGTCGCAACCGAGACACCGTTCAAAAGGCCGATCAGAACGTTGATCCACACGCCCGTCTTTTGTCGGCTATGCAAATACGCCATACCCATACCCGCAACCGCTGTGGCAAGCATGGCGTGGCTGGACGGAAAGGATGCTGCAAGCTCCCCTTCGTCAAGCACAGGCCTGCAGTTGACAACAAAAACCTCAAAAAATACGTACGCCGCAGCCAGCAGCACAAGCCCGCCCGCCATGACGTAAAGCTCGCGATCTGCGCGCAAAACTCCCTTGCGGCGAATGATTTGCACAAGCCCTGTCACACCAAACGCGCCCACGGTCGCGATCATGCAAATCCCGCAGATCTCGGAAACGGTCAGCGCCGCCCTACTCTGCCCGATTGCCTGCCATACCTTTTCATTGATCGTGGCAAAGCCCACCTCTGCCCCGCTCTCGCCCGCGGCTCGCACATCCACACGCAAAAGACACACGGTCAGCGCGGTAAATGCAAGCAGCAGCGCTGCGCAAATGCCCAAATATATATATCCCCGTTTTTTCATGTCAGACCTCTTGTTTCTTTTTCTCCATTATACCATACCCATCCCGATATGGCAAGAGAAAAAACGTATCGTAGGTTGAATGAATAATAAAACCTTAACATCTCGGCATCAATTTGCAAACAATCGGGTGGTAAAATATCGCCAGAAAATAAGAAAGAGGTTTTTTATCATGAACAGAAACGATCAGGACTACATTATAAGCAAAATCCGCACCGCATATACCCCCAAGCAGAAGGGTGATATTGACGAGCTGCGCCGTCTGGACGCACAGGTCAGACGCCCCGCGCAGGTATTCTCTTATATCTTCGGCTCGATTGGCGCCGTCATCATGGGCGCCGGCATGAGCCTTGTCATGACCGACATCGCAAAGACTCTGGGTATCCCCAACGCACTTCCCATCGGCATCGCGATTGGCATTGTCGGCATGATCCTTGCCATTGTCAACTATCCCATTCACAACGCAATTCTGAATTCCCGCAAGAAGAAGTTCGCTCCCGCCATCCTTGCGCTGAGCGACAAGCTCTCCCGCGGCGAATAAAATACATGGAACAGAGCCCGCTCTGTTCCATAATTTTTGCAAGCGTTGCGCTTTTCTTGGGAAACACTAACAAAACCTTAACATTTGCATGATATAATGACTATATGCCAAGAATGAGGAGGTTTTTCTATGTTTGCAATCCTTGTTGTGGAAGACGACGCCAACCTGGGCAAGACGCTTTGCACATTTCTTGACCGTAACGGCTATAGTGCCGTGCATTGCACAAGCGCGCAGGACGCTTACGACGCCATGTATAAGCAGATGTTCGATCTGATCATCTCGGACATCATGATGCCCGGCATCGACGGCTTTGAATTTGCCGAGACCGTGCGCACGCTTGATAAAAACATTCCGATCATCTTCATGACCGCACGCGACGACTTAGGCTCTATGCAGCGCGGATATCTGACCGGGGCGGACGACTACGTGGTCAAGCCCGTGGATTTCAACGCCCTGCTTTTGCGCATCGGCGCGCTCTTGCGCCGCGCGGGCATTGCCGCACAGAGAAAGCTGACCGTGGGCAACTTTACCATTGACCTTGACGAGCGTACCGCGTACCTTGACGAGGAGGAGATTTCCTTGACCGCAAGAGAATTCAACATTCTCTACAAGCTGCTCTCCTACCCCAAAAAGACCTTTACCCGCACGCAGCTCATGGACGAATTCTGGGATGCGGACACGGCCTCGGGCCCCCGCACCGTAGACGTTTACATGACCAAGCTGCGCGCCAAGCTTGCGGATTGCACCTCCTTTGAGATCGTGACCGTGCACGGGCTTGGCTACAAGGCGGTGATCAAATGAAAAAGGGCTTTGTTCACAGCGTCACGGATTTTCTGTGGTCCTGCCTTTTGTTCTTTGGCCTGGTAGGCGGCGTGGTCACAGCTACGTTTTACGTATTCTTTGCCACGGTTTCGCTGCCCGAGGAGGATATCCGCGCCTTTGCACCCGTGGTATTCGTCAACGTGGTCGTGCTCGCGCTGATCTGCGCCATTGTGGACACCATCCGCCGCCGCGTGGCGGTCGATCGCCCCGCAAGACGC
>CAZCRV010000125.1:0-6615 GCA_964501175.1 uncultured Clostridium sp. | reverse complement strand
TTTTTAAGACTACACAACGATAAAAGAGCCTGCGACGCACAATGTACGCACAGACTCGAACTCAAAGCGGTGAGCAGAAATGCTTGCCGCTTTCTCTACGGAAAAAGCGATTCAAGCCTAAAAACTTGAGTCGCTTTTTTGTTAAGAAATTGTAAATATACACACTTTACCCTTGACAAATGTGGTTTTATACTGGAAGAAGCACCCAATGAGCAGTCCTATCTGCGAGGTCTGCCCGTGGTGCGCTATCTTTGTGAGCATCCGCGCCTTGTATTTGATGCCGACGTGACCTTTCCTGTCGGAGAAAATGGCACGGGCAAATCCACCCTTTTGGAGGCAATTGCGGTGGCCTGCGGCTTCAATCCCGAGGGAGGCTCGCGCAATTTTCGGTTTTCCACCAACGCTACGCATTCCGAACTGCATAAATCTTTGCGTACCGTACGCCGCGCCTATCCCAAGGATGGGTATTTTCTGCGTGCGGAAAGCCTTTACAACGTGGCCACCAACATCGAAGAGCCGGACAGAATGCCGGGATTTCTTCCGCCCCGAACCGACAGCTACGGCGGCAGATCGCTGCATCATCAGTCACATGGAGAAAGCTTTCTTTCACTTGTGCAAAATTGCCTTGGAGGCAACTCTTTTTCAGGCAACTACTCATAAAAAACGTTCAAGGACTGCATCCATGTGATACAGTCCTTGTTTTGTATGAAATTCTCCGCTGATGTCACCCCATGGGGCTGACATCTTTATTCCCCCAGCAGCGGCTGCACGAACAGCGCGCGGCAGGATTGCACGGTGGCCGTATCCTTTACCTCGTAGATCTCGCCGCTGACGGGATCGTAGATGCGGTAGCCTACGGCACCATCGAACGAGAGCTTGACCTCTGCGTCCTTTTTGAAGGTGTTGGCAAGGAAGAAGAATCTGACACCGTCCTTTTCGTAAGGCGAGACGTAGACGTATCTTGCCGAGGTCTGTACGCTCAGCTCGGGCACGGTAGTCACGGCAGAGACCACCTCGGTGTACTTCTGACACAAAAGCCCTGCATGCTTTGCACTCAAGGACTCAAGCTCTGCCTGATCTTCCTCGCGGAATGCAACAGAGGGCATCTCGCCAACGAAGATGACGTTGACGCCCTTTTGGATCAAAGCGTCCAGCACGCGCATGCTTGCAATATCCATGACGGTCGCGCTCGGCACGATGATGGTGGTAAAGAGAAAGTTGCCAACCAAAAGGCCGCTTGACGTAACCTTGCCGCCCTGCATGGAGGCGTCGTCCAGGAATACGTAGTCAAGTCTTTCCTTGCGAATGCCCTCTGTGATCTGGTTGACCAGCTTATCGTTGGTCTTTGCCCAGCTCTTGGCATCGTAGAGATTCTGCGAGGAGGGGGCCTCGTAGGTTGCGGCTGCCGCGTTGATGGGATAGTAAACGGCAACCTGCGAGAGGTTCTGCGCTCCTACCACCATGGAACCAAGGCGGCCAACGTAGGTGTTGAACGCCTGTGCGGTGGCGGGATCGCTGTTTGCCTGAGAATAGTAAGAGGTGATCTGATTGCCGCCGTCAAAGTAGGCAAAGGTCATAGTGCCCAGCGCATAGTCCAAGTGATTGGTGGCAAACTCGTCGGGATCGACTACGGGGCAGATCTCGATCATCACGCGCTCCTTGCCCGCAAGCCAGGCAGAGGAGGAGGCGTATTTGCCGCCTGTGGACATATTGTTGAGATAAGAACTGGGGCGTACATCCAGAATGTCAAAGCCGGGGTATCCCATGCTTTGAGAGCATTTGATATAGTCGCCGTACACAGGCACGTGGTAGAACATCTGCTCCTCCAAGAGCAAATGTCCCGAGAGCTGTGTGCCGTGTGCTTGACACCATTCCTGGATCTGCCCGAAAAAGTTTTCGGAAACCAGGTCGCCTACGTGCGCATAGAACTGTGCACGCACGCGCTGTGCCTCGGCGCTGTCCCCGCTGAAGATCAGCGGCAGAAGCGGACGCGGATCGTAGCCGTACTTTTCTTCGAACGTATCGAAAATATCATAGTCGTAGGGAATGACGGGATCGTTAAGGCTGCCGGGCATGATGTGATGTCCTGCCAACAGCTGCGCCTCGTCGTCAAAGACGGCCTCGATGACCTCTGGGAAGTTTTCAATCGCGCCCTCGTAGGTGTCAAACGTGACCTCGATAAAGCGCGCGACCGCATCGCGGTTGAGAATGTTGGGGTAAGAGGAGTTCCATTCAAAGCTGTAGCTGTAGTTGGCCACGCAGTAAACGTATGCGCGCCAATCGCCGTCCGTTCCTTCCACAACGACGTTGTTGCCCTCGATCTTGGGCTCAAAGGTGGTGAAGGTGTCGCCCGTTTGCATCAGCGCGTATTCGATCTTGATAAAGCCCTCGGGCAGGGCAGAGGTCTTCTCGCTCTTGCCGCTGCCTGCAAATTCCAGTTCCACCAGTCTCACGGCCGCATATTCGGGGTGATCCTTGACCGTCAGATCTCCCGCCGAGCCGCTGGGGTAGCCCTTTTCGTCGTAAAGCCAGACGCGATATCCTCCATCGTGCATGGCCTGCACGAAATCGTTGAATTGTGCCAGCGCCAGGGGGGAGCCAAGATAGTTGTCATCCCAGGTGGCGTTGGTGGCAAGACCGCCAAAGCCGAACTCGGCAAAGGTGTTGACCTTATCGGCAGAGGTTTCGCCTCGAATGTTTTGGAAGTAGTGCTCAATGCGCAATGCGCGATATTTGTTTTCGGGGGTTGTAAAAGAGTTGTTTTCAATTAACATGGTATTTTGTATCTCTGCAGTCAAGGGAGGTCTTGTGATGATCTCCTCGGGTTCGTTGTTGGGTACTTGTTCGGAGTTTGACGGGTCATTGGGCGTGACCGAGGGCTGTGCCGAGAGTGCAGGATCGGCCAGCGCGTAAAGCGAGCCGCCCAGGATCAGCACAAAGGCCAGCGCGTAGCAGGTCACGGCAAGGATCAGCTTATTTGCTTGCTTCATTGCGCTTCCTCCTTGTATAGGATACGGTCAATGCAATGCCGCATCCAAGCAAAATGACGCCAACTGCGATCATGGTGCAGGTGATGATCAAGGTTTGTGTGGGAATGCCCGTGCTTGTCTGATCAGCAATAGCGGTCTCGGTTTCCTCGGGCTCACTCGTAGGCGCTTCGGTCACAGGGGCTTCTGTGGTTAAAGCCTCGGTGGTCGGCGCTTCGGTTACGGGCGGCTCGGTCTCGGGCTCGGTGGTGGGAGCAGCAGTTGTGGGAAGTTCGTAGGGCTCACCCGTGTAGGAAACCGTCTTCATGGAGCAATCGTCCACGATCAGGTCGCGGAAGTTCTTGGTCGTGTCCTCGTCACCGTTCATGGGCGTGACCAGATAGAACTCCGACGTTTCCAGCTCGGTATCCCACGAGATATATCTTGTTGCGGAAATATAGGTCCACTCGGAGGTGACGCGCACGTAGTTTGTGGTGAACCAGTAGTTTTTCTCTTCTGCGCAGTAAACGCCAATGGCAATGCAAACGTCGATCGGCTCGGCGTTGGGATCGGCCAGACGCACCCAAGCGGAGAATTCATAATCGCCCGGGCCATAATATTCAAGCGGCTTGGTGATGTACTGTCTTGCGATGTCGGTCGAGTGCTGGCGGTTGCTAATGCTGAAAGCACCGTTACCCGAATGCGCCTCGGTCGTGTAATCCACCGTGGCTTTGTAGTATTTTTCCCAATCAAGAGTCGCTTCTTCAAAGTCGCCGTTCTTGAGCAGCTCGTAGCCTTCGCTCTCCTCGGCATAAGCCGGCAGGGCAAGCGCGCCAAGCAAAATGGCGGCACAGAATAAAAGTGCAAGCTTTTTCATGCAAAACCTCCGTATTTGTGATAATTTCATTATAGCATAAAGAATCTGTTTTTGCAATGCCGAAAAAACGCTTTTTCTTGACAGAGAAGCAGAAAGCATGATATAATACATACAGATAGAAGCCTCGAAAGGAGTTTTTCATGAACCTTGTCAAATTCGACGCCGCAAAGGCAATATTTTATCCTTACACCAAAGAGGAATACGCTCGCGTCAAGTGCGAGCAGACCGTCGGGCAGTACGGCTTTTACTATGCGCTGGACCTGTCCGAGTATTGCAGCGAGGACGGAGAGCTGATGCTCTCGGGCATTGTCGCCCGCCTGACCGCACGCAATTTTTACAGACTCTATATCAACGGTGAGATCATTATGCACGGCCCTGCGCGCACCGCGCACGGATATGCCCGCGTGGACGAGATCGACGTGACCTGGTATCTTGAGCCGGGCATCAACCATATTGCCGTTGAGGTGCTGGTTTACGGCAACGAGCACCCCATCTATGACCGCTATTCCAACGACTGCACCCTGGAGGACGGTATGCTGATAGCAGAGCTTGCCTCTGACGGCAAGGTGCTTTGCGCCACCGGCCGCGAGGATTGGCAGGCTTGTCGCGTGCAGGCGCGCGTTCCCTTGTCCGAAAGAATTTCGCACAGCCGCGAGTGCACCGAGATCTATTGCATGGACGATCAATACTACCTTTGGAAGGTGGGGCAGAGCGCGTTTGTGCCTGCAGCCATGGTCGACCATGAGCCTGTTTACCTTGCACACGAGGCGCTGCAGCCCACGCTGGAGGAATGCTTCTTTGACGATCTTGTGGGCTTTGGCTCTTGCCATATCAACCCCGAAAAACGGATCGAAACGCTGTTTTACGAGCATTCTCCCACCTACGAGGCGATTCCCGAGCATCCGACTGCCGATTGCCGCAGAACCGAGGAGAGTGCGTTTGGCGGTACTTGCGCAGAGTACGGCGACGAGGGCTTGACGCTTTGGGGCGACGATGGCATGTACGCGACGTTTGACGGCGGCGAGAGCCGCGTGGGCTTTATCCGCCTGGTGGTCAGCTGCGAGAAGGCGGGCGTCATTGACGTGGTGCACAGCGAGCTGCTCGATACCGACGGCAGCATTCCGTATTACCATAACGTAGTCGCGCGTCTGCACCTGCCCGCAGGGCTTACCGAGTTTATTGCCTTTGAGCCGAGCTTGGTCAGATACATCAAGCTGTATTGCCGCGGCACGGGTGCGGTGACCGTGCATAGCCTCTCGGTGCTGGACTACGCATATCCCGACGAGCACCGCACGAGCTTTGCTTGCTCGGACGAGCATATCAACCGCCTTTACGCGGCGGCCAAAAAGACGCTGATCCTTAACACCTTGGATATTTTCATGGATTGCCCCGAGCGCGAGAGAGGCGGCTGGCTTTGCGACTCTCTTTGGACGGCGCGCGCAGCGGCCCTGATGCTGTCCGATCCCAGAGTCGAGCGCGAATTTTTGGAAAACTTCCTGCTGACGCCAGCGGACGGCATGTTCCACGGCTTTTTCCCCGAGGTATATCCCGCAAACAAGCCGTCTTACAAGGACATGACCGGTATTACCACCTGGTCTTTGTGGCTTGGCTGTGAGATCGCGGAATATATCCAGCGCACGGGCGATATCGCCTTCCGTGACGAGTATGCCCCCCGAGTCGAGGCCTTTGTCAACGGCACGCGCGATTTCGTGGGCAAGAGCGGGCTTTTGGAGCACCTGCCTTGGCTGTTTATCGACTGGTCGCAATCTAATCGAGGCGAGAACAACCAGCCCGTATCCACCGCGGCGAACGCGCTTTACGCTTATATGCTGTTTGCCTTGGGGCGCACCTTTGACAGACAGGATTGGATCGATATGGGCGTGCGCGTGCGCGAGATTTTGCGCGCAGCAATCGTTGGCAGCGGTGCAGTATCCGACGTCAAGTACATTCCCGATGGCTTTGACGTGGCAGAGGACGGCGCTTTGCGCGCCAAGGGCTACTATAGTGAGGCGGCCATGTATACGGCCGTGTGGAGCGGGCTTTTCCAAAAGAGCGAAGCACCGCTGCTTGAGCGTGAGCTCAGAGAAAAAATGGGTCCTGCGCCCGTTTACGCAAAAGACCCCATGGTGGGCAAGAGCAATCTGTTCATAGGTCTTTGCATAAGACTTGACATGCTTTGCCGTCTTGGCGCATACGACAAGATGTACGAGGACATGTTAGCTATCTATATGCCGCAGCTGCGTGAGGGCCCGGGCACGCTCTGGGAGAATGAGATGATCGACACCTCCTCCCGTTGCCACGGCTTCGCCGCACATGCGGGCGTGCACCTGTTGCGTGACGTGCTGGGACTTGGCATCCCCACGTTTGACCAGCGCGGAGAAGGGGACAAGACCATCGAGATCGCACCGCATATCTGTGGCCTGCGCTGGGCACGCGGCACGCACGAAACGCCCGACGGCCTCGTTGCGCTGGAGTGGAGATACGACGGTGAGAGCTTTACCCTCTACGGCAGCCTGCCTGCAGGATATTCCTACACGCTGACCCTGCCGCGCGAGGTCAGGGCGTTGGATGATGAGTTTGTCAACGTCAATATCATCACGAGGGGATAAATTTTTTCCATTTTCACGGAACATTTTCAAAATTTCATCGTATGAATAAGGGACGGCACGTTTTGGTGCTGTCCCTTCGTAAATTCTCAAAGTAAATGCAACAGTAGTAAAGCCCTTGCATTTACTATGAGAAATCGGTTGCAGTAAGTATGAGAAAAGAAAG
>CAZCRV010000124.1:528-6617 GCA_964501175.1 uncultured Clostridium sp. | reverse complement strand
AGCAAGCGAAACAGGCTATTGGCTTGAACTTTTACATAGAACGAATTATATTGATACACAACAGTACAAAATCCTTTCTGATAAATGTGCAACTCTCCGCGTTATGCTCGTTTCCTCTTGCAGAACAGCGAAATCAAACATTGATAACAAATAATTTTCAAAAACTTATCTGGACTTTCGACTTCCTTTCGGTATAATGGTGTTTACCAAAACCGAAAGGAAGTTTTTATATGGAATACGAGATCAAATACTATTACCAAGTAAAATATGCCCTCGTCTGCGCACGGCAAAGTTTTCTCAAAGAGCCGCCAAAGAACGATTATGAAGAATACGCCCGAAAGGTGATAGGCCGCGCATATTTTATCATTCTGAATAAAATCGATGAACTCGACGGCACGAATGAGAGGCGTGAGAGGTTATTGAAATATTACAAGTTGCACAATGTATATTGACAAGTTAAAGAGTTTGTGGTATAATATTCCTGCCGAAGGCCGCGCGTAACAGGTGGACGGAACCAAGTTGCGGGCTGTCGAGGGCGCCAGCCCCTGCAAACGGTCAATGAAAAGCTGTCCCCGCAGTTACACGCTTGGTTGACCGCTCGGGGATGCGTGTAACCGGGGACGGAGCATTGTTACGCCGCGGGGCAACCGAACAAGACAAAAAAACAATATCACGGTGTAACAAGGGCCTGTCCCCTGTTACGCGCCCTGCTGCGGGATCAAGCCCCCGCCCTACGTGCGTTTTTTCCACATTCTGCGCTGCATTTCTCTCATCTTAATAATTCTTCATCTCTTTTTTCTCAAATCTGTGCTATAATGAACTTGAAAAAGTTTTGTTTTTTTCAAAGAAGCATAAACATTTTTGATTTTTTTGCGTCTATATAAGTGAAGAAGCGTTTCACGAAAGGAAGATATCATATGAAGAACATGAAAGTATTCACCGCAGCTTCGTGTTGCGGCCTTTTGGCACACGCAGGTTACATCGCACTTACCGCATTGCTCTTTTGGATCACAGGCTTGCTTGAAATGCCCTGTAACAGGGACGGTATTTATGTCGTGCTTTTCTTAGTTTCGGTCCTTATGATATTGCTGCACCCTCTGTTTTCCTACGGATTCAGCACTGCAAGCATTGTCTGCTCGTCAATCGCGTTGCGCAAAGGAGAAAAAAAAGCAATCAATATCCCGCTGATCGTACTGTGTGCATTGATCATTCTTGCCACAACAGCTGCTCACGCATGGTTTTGGTGGTTCTGCATTCTCAACGGTGCGTAAGTTATCTCTGATCTCGGTATTCTAAATCTAAGGAGTTCCCTATCATGAAAAAAAGCTCAAAAGTCACAACAGTAATCGTATTCGTACTGCTTGGCATACTGTTTGTCGCCGCCATCGGGCTTTTCGTGGCAGAGACCGCGCACAACGGTTGGGTCGTGGACAAGGCTGACGCCGTCAAATTCGGCATTTTGATGGTGGGTATTGGCCTGACCCTTGTCAGACTGATCGGCAACGTGGGCGGCCCTTCGTTGCGCAGGATCGAAAGTGCCTTTGCAAAACAGATCGGTTCTGCCTTCTCCGCGCCCGACCAGAAGCGGCAGAAAAAAGCGCTGCTGACCGCCATCGAGCGTTACAATCGCAACAAATTCAACGGTGCTGTGGCAAGGCTGCAGGCACTTCGCAAGGAATGCCGCACACCCGACGACTACAATGCCGTGCTGCTGTTTCTGGCCTTGACCTACACCGATGCGAATTGCATCGACGACGCCATTGCCACCTACGAGGAGCTGGTCAAGTTCTCACCCGAGCACTCCACGGCATGGTCCAACCTCGGCCTGCTTTACAGAAAGCAAGGCAATTACGATAAGGCCATCGCCTGCTATGAAAACGGCATCAAATACGACGAGAACAACCCCTTTGCATGGAGCAACCTTGCCGTGGCGCATCTTGCGGCGTCCAACTGGAACAAGGTCATCCAGCCCGCGCTGCACGCGCTTTCGATCAAGGCGGACATGTACCAGGCGGAAAGCGCGCTTTGCGTGGCGTATTTCGCCACGGGCGACAAGCAAAACAGCAAAAAATACTTTGACAGTGCGGTTTTGCACGGCGAGAAGGCCGACAAGCTGCGCTCTGTATTGCAGGGGCTGGAAACCGGAACAATGACTTTTACGACCGCAAGCGGTGTGCGCGAGGAGATCGAGCGTGCCAACGGACATTTGCAGCGTGATACTGCGCTGCCTATGGTGGAGATCCGCCTGCCCGCGCCCGAGGACGGCAACCGCTCGCGCCTTGGCGGTGCACCCGTGGACAAGGACGTGCCGCTTGACAGCACGGGAGCGCCCATGAAGCTGCTGGCGGCCATCTGGTGCTCCGAGGTACGCGGCGTGCCCGACTTTCCCGCGCGCGGCGTGCTGCGCTTTTACGTGGCTGACAACGACGTATACGGCGCCGACTTTGACCACCCCACCGTACAATCCGACTTCCGCGTTTTGTACGACGAGGACGAAAGCGCCTTTGACAGTCGCCTTGCGGATGATCCCGCGCTTGGCGAGTACTTCCCCATCAGGCACGTCCTGCCCGTGCGTTTGACGCCCGCCATGGGCTCGATCCGCGCAAGCGACGATAGCTTTGAGCAATGCGTCAATGCTGCTTTGCGTAAGGTTGGCATCGACCAAGACTTCGGAGAGCTTTCCGACGAGGAATCCGACTACCTGTACGAGCAAAATACCTACGCAGGCCACCGCATCGGCGGCTACCCCTGCTTTGAGCAATTTGACCCGCGCTACAAGCCCGAGCTTAAGAAATACGACACGCTGCTGCTTCAGATCGTCAGCCATACTGCGCCCGATGGGCACGGCCACAAGCAAGAGCTAATCATGTTCGGCGACGAGGGCGGCTGCCAGTTCTTCATCCCTGTCGAAAATCTGCGCAATCGCGATTTTTCGGACGTGATGTACACGTGGGATTGCGGTTGATTGCACAGCAATCAACCGCAGTTATGATTGCCTCGGGGGCAAGTTATGAGTTATGATACGCTTCGCGTAGTTATGATGCCCTTCGGGCAGTTTGAAGCTACAAAGGCAATCATATCATCACTTGGCGCAGCCAATCATCACTCAACGTTGAAAACATCCGGTAATTTTTCAAAGGATCCCATCATGAAAAAAATCAAGAAAATCCTTTCGATCCTCTCCCGGGCTACGCACGGCCTATACCTACTGCTTTGCCTTGCTGAAATTGCCTTCTGCGCGCTGTACACGGCATATTATCCCATCACACGCTCTCTTACGGGGATCGCCCTTTACGGTTTTGGGTTTGTCACGTTTGCGCCCTTCATGCCCATCGGATTCGGACTCAACGCAGGCCTGCTGGTCACCCATATCGTTGACAAAAAGGAACGCAAAGCAAGCAAAATTGTTTGGCAATCCGTAAGGACTGCACTTTGCCCCGTCTTGTGCGTTGTGTTATGGATGATCACAGGCATCACATTTATCGAAGCCACGGGCGGGGCGTGAGCGCGCTTTGCAAAATGAAAAATGAAGATTGAAAAATGAAAAATTGTGGTAGAAAAGCCGCCGACGGCGGCTTTTCTTATTATTTTTTCTCTGCACATTCGCGCGCGTAACAGGGGGACGGAACCAAGTTACATTGCTGCGGCCTTTGGCCTTGCAACATAACGTGGACCCGTCCCCGCAGTTACACGCTTGGTGGCGCTGCGAGAGCAAGCCCCCGCCCTACGTGCTTTTATATTCCGCATTTCGCATTTTTCTTGCATTCCCAAAAAATCTGTGATATAATAAAGAAAAACGACAGGCGGTGGATTATGAAAACAGCAATTTTCGGTGTTTGGCACGTACACGCACCCGATTACACAAGAACTGCACAAAAATACGGTGAGGTGGTCGGCTTTTACGAGCCTGATGACGCTTTGGCGGCAGCGTTTGCCGCGCATTTTGACATTCCGCGCTTTGCGACTGCCGAAGATCTTTTGGCAAGTGATGCCGAGGGCGTGATCGTTTGCTCGGCAACCAACACCCATGCCGACGATATGATCAGGATCGCGAACGCAGGCAAGCACATCTTTACCGAAAAGGTGCTTGCGCTGACCGATGCGGACTGCGCACGCGTGGCCGAGGCGGTCGAGAAAAACAACGTATCCTTTACCATTTCCCTGTTTCAAAAATACCTGCCCGCACGCAGAGCCGTCAAGGCTGTTTGCCGGAGCGGCGAGCTGGGAAATATCAACTATCTGCGTTTTCGCAACTGCCACTCGGGCAGCAGCGGCGACTGGCTACCTGCGCACTTTTATAACCGCGCAGAGTGCGGCGGTGGGGCTATGGTCGACCTTGGCGCACACGGCATGTACCTTGCGCATTGGATCCTTGGCGAGCCGATCTCTGCCAAGTCCGCTTTTACGCTCTGCAATCAGAATCCCGGTGCAGCAGCAAAGAACGTTGATGGTGTGGAGGACAACGCGGTCACGGTCATGACCTTTGAGAACGGTGCGATCGCGGTCAATGAAACAGGCTTTGTTTCCTGCTGCTCCCCCGTTGTCTTTGAGGTACACGGTGACAAGGGATACGTATATATGGAAAACAACCGCGTGATCAAATGCACCGAGGCAACCGGACGCGCACAGGTCGAGGTCGAGCTTCCCGAAGCGCTTCCCTTACCCATCGAGCAATTCGTCAGCGGTCATATTCTGCCCGGCTGCGGCATGGACGAAGCCAGAGCCTTGACACGCATGATGGAGCTGGCTTACGGGTGGTAACCAACGCTATGACGCAACGAATTTTGTATTATCTGGGCATCGACGGTGGCGGCACCAAGACCGAATTTTACCTGACCGATGCCGAGGGCTTTTTGCTGGCCTCTGCCCTGCTTGGGGCATCCAACCCCAACGATATCGGGCTTGACGCAACCTGCGCGTTGCTTAACGAAGGCATCGAAAAAGTGACCGAGGGCTACGACCGCGCGGCCATTTCTGCCTTTGCAGGCATTGCGGGGGCGGCCACGGGTGACCATGCGGCACAAATTGCTCATTTTCTGCGCACACTTGGCTTTGCCAAGGCCGACGCGGCAAGCGACGTGCGCTCCTCGTTGGCGGCTTGCCTGCGAGGCGAGGACGGCATTGCGGTCATTATGGGTACGGGATCTGTTGCCTTTGCGCAATGCGGCGGTGAGATTTTGCGCGCTGGCGGCTACGGCTATCTGCTTGGTGACGCGGGCAGCGGCTTTGCCTTGGGACAAGGTGCGATATTAGCGGCATTGCAGGCCGAGGACGGCAGCGGTGCGCCCACGCTTTTGCGCGATATGGTAGCAGATGCATGCGGAAAAGCTCACGTGCTTGACGCGCTTGGCGATTTCTATCGCGGTGGGAAAGCAGAGATCGCGCGTTATGCCCCGCTGATCTTTGACGCGCACGCCAAGGGCGACGCGGTGGCAACCGAGATTCTTACGCGCAACGTGCGCGCCATCGCAGACCTGATCCGCGCCATTGGCACACGCATGGGAAAGGACCACGTGCGCGCGGTGCTGTGCGGCGGGTTGACGGCAAAAAGCGAGTTCATTCTACCGATTTTGCGTGATGCGCTGGCAAGCGAGGCGCGGACGTATTCCCTGTCCGTCTCCAAGGCAGCTCCTGTTCAAGGGGCGTTGTATCTTGCGGGCAAACTTTGATTGGCGTAAGGCTCACCTGTGCGGGTGAGCCTTGTTTAATGGTATTTCTTCGGAAAACATTTCTGAAGGCATAATTCCAAAGCAATGATAAATTCTGATCAGAATTGTTGCTCCCAAGCGATCGGGAATGCGCCCCTTCTCAATCAGCGAAAGACTGTGAACACCAATATGCAATGCTTTTGAGAAAGCTCTCTGTGTCATGCCCAAGTGCTTTCTTAATATCAACATGTTATGACAAAAAATCTGTATTTCGTTCATTTCGCCCTCCTTTAGATAACATTATGATAACACTTTGATACTGGTTTGTCAAGCCATTTTGGTATAAAATGTTATCATAATGATATTATTATGATTGCGAGGTGTTATTATGGCAACCAATAAGATTCAAACTGGGATCCGCTTTGAACCGGAACTACTGTA
>CAZCRV010000124.1:0-518 GCA_964501175.1 uncultured Clostridium sp. | reverse complement strand
ATTCAAACCGGCATCAGATTTGATTTCGATCTGTTAGACAAAATCACCTACATTGCAAAGCAAAACAAAAGATCCTTCAATGCGCAAATGGAATACCTTGCAGAGCAATGCGTTAAGGAATATGAAAGGGAAAACGGCCCCATTCCTACAGATAATCAATGCTCATAAAATAAAAGACCTGCCGTGGCAGGTCTTTTTCATTTGCTCGACAATCGTAGGGGAGGATATTATCCTCCCCTACGGTACATATGAGGCGAATTGTTTATGTGAGCAAACCGTTTCCGTTCATTTTGATTTTCACCCGTAGGGGCGATTCACGAATCGCCCACCTTATCCGTTGGGATGTTATATGAGGAAACCGGCTCCGTTCTTTTTGGATTTTCACCCGTAGGGGCGATTCACGAATCGCCCACCTTATCCGTTGGAATGTTATATGAGAAAACCGGCTCCGTTCTTTTTGAATTTTTCACCCGTAGGGGCGATTCACGAATCGCCCACCTTATCCGTTGGGATGTTAT
>CAZCRV010000123.1:0-6659 GCA_964501175.1 uncultured Clostridium sp. | reverse complement strand
GGTACCAGTCGGTGATGATCCAGTTGACGCGCTGCAGCTCGCCGATTCCGCCCGATTGCACGATCTCGCGCATCTTGCGGTACAGGCAATTGGTGCGCTGGTTGAACATCATCCCGAATTTGGCGTTGCATTTTGCGGCAAACTCGTTCATCTCGCGCACCTGCTTGGTGTAAACGCCTGCGGGCTTGTCGCTGATGACGTGCATACCGCGCTTCAGGCACTCCATCACAATCTCGGGGTGCACGTAATGAGGCGTTGTCACGATCACAGCGTCACAAACACCGCTTTCCACCATTTCGATGTAGTTATCGTAGCATTTCACGCTCTCGTCGTTCAGCTTTTCCTTCAGCGCTTCGATCTTTTTCGGGTTCGTGTCGCAAATGGCGGTGAGGACGCCGTTTTGGATCTCGCCTGCGGCGAAAAGCTTTTTTGCATAGTGCGAGCCCTGGTTGCCCACACCGATAATGCCAAATCTGATCTTTTCCATGACAGTTCTCCTTATAAATTGGATGTAATATATCGAATACTTTGTTCGACCTGACCCAAGGGGTCTTCCATTTTCGCGGCGTTATCCTGCTCCACGAGGTAGTACTGCGCGCCGCACTCCCGCATTTTCTTCACCACGGCGGCAAAATTGATCGTGCCGCTTCCCACGGGCACAAAATTCGGCTCAAACGAGGGCTTTTCGTCCTTCAACGTTTGCTTGATGCCGTAATCCTTCAAGTGCACACAGCCAATGCGTCCCTTCAGCCGATCCAGCGTGGAAAGAATATCCACGCCGCCGTATTGCAGCCAGTAGGTGTCAACCGTAAAATTGATGTGCGGTGCGCTTTTTATCATGTAATCAAACAGCGTTACGCCGTCACGCTTGAGAAACTCAAAATGGTGATGGTGATAGAAGAAGCGAAAGCCGTTCTTCTCCATGCGCGCGGCGGCAGCGTCAAGCTCCTCCACCTTTTTCTTGAATGCATCCGCATCCAGCAAAACGTCAAACGGCATGGCGCCAAGACCGATATTGCGACAGCCGAACACCTCGTGTTCTGCCATCAGCGCGTCGGTATCCCCCACGATGCGATCCATTGGCACATGTGTCAGCACAATGGGCAGCTTTGCCGCCTCGCTCACGCGCTTGATGCGCGCAGGGTCAAATGCACCGCCCGAATACTGTGCGTAGGAGTAGCCCATCTCGCGCACCGTCTTCGCCGTGGCGAGAAAGTCCTCCTCTGTTTTGAGAAAATTGCGGATAGAATAAAGGTTAAGCCCCGCCTCCATTATTTCACAAAGCTCCTATCCCTTTCCCGATAGCCGACATTCAGCAAGAGGGATTTCAGTGCATTTACTGCCGCGTCAAACGCCTCGGTATTGCTTTGGAAATGGAATTTGTGCTTCATCTGCGTATCGTCGATCTGAGAGAAGCCCTCGAAGATCTTGAGGTGAGGCTCTATGGTCAGCACCTTGTCCTCTTTAATGGCAGCGATCAGCTCGCCGATATGACCGTCGCCGTAGCCTGCAGGCACAAGCTCGCCCGTTGCCGCAACCACGTCTTTGATATGGAAGTAATCCGCACGGTGATGGAACTTGGCGAGGGTGTCCTCTGCCTTCTCGCCAACCTGCAGAAAGTTGGCGGGGTCGTACACGTGATACAGACCCTTTACGTGATCCATAATGTCCTGCACGCGCTCGGCAACGTCACCGTAAATGTCCTTTTCATTCTCATGGTAAAGCCCCACGCCATACGTAGCGGCAACCTCTACCATTTTGTTCAAACGCTCCAGCACCTCGTTACGTGCCTCGTATGCGTGATGGAAGCTGAACATGCGGATCTTGTCCGTTCCCAAGACGCTTGCAAGCTCGCAGGTGTGCTTGAGCTTATCCAGCACCTCCGTGAACTCGCCCGCAATTCCGGATTTGCCGATAGGAGAGCCTACCGACCAAACGGCAAGACCTTGCGCGTCCATCTGCGCCTTGTACTCCTTTGCCTCTTGCAACGTGAGCTTTGTCACGTTTTTGCCGTCCACGTTGCGCATTTCCATATAAGGAACGTTATTGCGCTGCAACGCCTCCAGCTGCTGTGCAAAGCCGCTACCTGCCTCATCACTGAAGGCACACAAAGTGATCTTCGTCATGGTAAACTACCTCCAAATTACAATTTTGTCCTAACGTTATTGACTTTTTTTCAAAATGGTTTATAATGAAGCTATGAATACAGAAAATCTTTTTCCATTTCATATTTCCGTTCAAAAAAATCTTTTCGCCCACTCGTTTTCACCAACGCCCGCACAAAATATGTTAACGGAACACCGTCATGTGCAGTATGAGATCTTTTTGCTTTTACAAGGCGAGGTGGAAATGATCATGGACAACGTCACGTTTGACCTGCGGGAAAACGATCTTTTGATCATCCCCGCAGGGGTCTCGCATTGGATACACCTTAAAGAGATCTCCCCCTATCGGCGCATCGTGGTGAACGTTTCCCCCGAATATATCCGTTCCCTGGGGCTTACGCGCTTCGAGCAGCTTCTCAAAGAAAACGCTCAAAAAGTGCTGAATTTTTCTCATTCCGCTTTCCTGAAAGCGTTTCCGCAATTTTCTCAAATTGCCGCCACAGAGCTCTCCTTACAGGCGCAGCACGCGCTCTTTAACGAGCGACTGCTGGCACTGTATTACACACTGCAGTCGCTCTGCGAGCGAAAAACGCCCGCGCAATCCGACAAGCTGGTGGACCGCACCGTGCAATACATCAACGACAATCTGGAGAAAAAGCTCAGCATCGAAAGCATCTCGGAGCAGCTGTACACGTCGGGGTCTTATCTGTGTAAGACCTTTCGCAAAAAAATGGGGATCCCACTCATGCATTACGTCAACCGCCAGCGTGTTTTTCACGCAAAGGAGCTGATCCTGGACGGCATCTCCCTCAAAGAGGTTTGCTTGCGTTGCGGGTATGAGAATTACATCACTTTCTTCCGCGTTTTTCGCGCCGAAACAGGGCAATCCCCCACCGCATTTTCTCGCGGTAGCTGATCTTGCCTTCATTTTACATATTTTTTGCGCATCCGTCTATAACATTTTCTCTCTAATTCATTACAATTTTGATCCTATCAGCAGCTTCAAAACGGCAACCGTATTACAATACAGCTGCCGTCCGTTTTTACCCCCCTCGTCGCCACAACTATTTCTATCGAAACGGGCATTGCCTTAGAGTGTAGCCGCAGGTACAAAAGTAGGCACGACAGTGGGTGTAGCTTTTAAATTTGCTTTTTTCGCCCACCTTGTTTCTTGCTTAAAACGAAAGAAATTCCAATTTCATACACAGTTTTTCCAGTTTTACTTTATTCTTTATCAATATTTTTGCAAAAATTAAAGTAAAGCTCTTTCGACTATGCCACCATAACAAAAGCAGGGCACAATGGGTGATGTTCTTAGCAGAGAATTTGAAAACTCTACTAAGTGCGAGCATCGCATTTGATCGATCAAGCGCAAAACGGGCTAAGCCCAAACCCATATTACAAACAGAAAGAGAGAGCATTACGGATCGATCCGTAATGCTCTCTCTTTTTCTGATAATGAAGTCTTCACTTGCCCAAAGGGCAACCTTAGTATCAGCGTGTTCTCCGTTAAGGATAACACGCTGATACCTTCGGGATCTTTTTTGCTTTGTCTTCTTATTTCTTCGGCGGCGGGTTTTGGTCCCCGTAGACCTCGCAGAAGACGCGGACGGCGCGTGCGGCGTCCGCCATATCACAGCCGCTGTAATGACCGCTGACGATGCTCGAAAGAAACTCGCCGTCCTCCGCGCTGAACATCATATTGCGCTCAAGACCGCTGACGCTCTCCTCCGTCCAGCATCCACTCTCGCGCGTGTAGGTGCGCAACGTGTAATCCGTGTGGCAGAAGCGAAGCTCGCAGGAGCCCTCTGTTCCGTAAACGAGCAGCTCGGACATGGAGGGGAAGCGGTAGAAGCCGAGATTGACCGAGCAGGTCACGCCTGTATCCGTGCGGAGCAGAATTTCCGCATTGTCGGGGGATTCAAAGCCGATGTCGGCGTCGCTTCCGTAGATGCCGTAGATCGTCTGCGGCTCGCCACCCGCCACGTAGATCGCGAAGTCGACTGCATGGATCAGCTCAAAGCAGCCGCTGTATTTGACGTAGTAGGTCTGTTTGTAATCGGGGCGCGAACGCGGGAAGAACTCGCACATGGTCGCGCGCACGTTGATCACCTTGCCGACTGTACCCGCATCGATCAGTTGCTTCATGCGCTGAATACCCTTGTGGTAGCGGTTGCAGAGGGCGACCGAGACCATGAGCCCTTTTTCCTTTGCAAGAGCCTTTACGCGAGAGAGGCTCTCCATATCGGTTGCGAGTGGCTTTTCCACCATGACGTGACACCCTGCACGCAGAGCCGCCTCGGCTTGCGCCATGTGGAGTGCGGGCGGTGAGCAGATGAAAACCGCGTCGGGCTTTTCCGCAAGTCCCTCCTCGTAGGTGGAAACGACGCGCATGCCGGGATATTTTTCCGCGTGCGCACGCGCGACGCTTTCGTTTGGATCCCAAAGAGTGATATTCCTGCAAGAAAGCTCGGTGTACAAAACGTCCGAGTGCCTGCGGCCGATCGAGCCGATACCGACGACGAGAATTTTAAGATCGCTCATCTCCATGTCGTAAAGCCTCCGTCCACGACAAGATTATGTCCCGTCACGTAGCTGCTTGCCTCGCTTGCAAGGAAGAGTGCCGCGCATCCCAGCTCCTGCCCGCCCTTGCCCATACGGCCAAGAGGGGTGTCCTCGCCGTAGCATTTCTGAAAGCTGTCGGTACAGCCGTTATCGAAGCCGCCGGGAGAGATCGAGTTGACGCGCACGCCGTAGGGGGCGAGGATCGCGGAAAGATCGCGCGTTGCAGATATGATGCCGCCCTTGGCTGCGGCGTAATCCACGAGGTTTTCAAAGTCGCCGCCACTGCGCCTGTACATTCTTCTGTCTCTGCCGATGACACCTGCAATCGAGGCGATGTTGATGATCGAGCCGAAGCCCTGTGCCTTCATGATGCGACCGACCTCTCGGCAGCAGTAAAGCACGCTCAGAAGGTTCATTTCCACGCTGATCCTGATGTCGTCGTCCGATCGGTCGAAGAAATGATGCTTGCTCGTCGTGCGGTTGCCGCCCGCATTGCACATGAGCACGTCGATGTGCCCCTTCCATGCGTGCGCGTCGGTTGCCAGGCGCTTGATGGTTTCGACGTCCCGACCCTCCCAAAGCAGAACGAGCGTTTCAATGCCGTACTGTGCCCGTAGCGTGGCGGCGAGTGCGTCCCCCTTTTCCTTTGAGCGAACGGCGAGAACGATGTCTGCGCCCGCTTCAGCATAGGTCTTGCAAAATTCCGTACCGAAGACGCCCGTCGCACCCGTAACGATTGCGACCTTCCCCTTCAGCGAAAAGCGGTTGTCCATAGAATATCTCCTTTCGTTTCGGGCAGACACTTGCATTTTTTGCTTGCGCGTGGTACAATACAAATGACAGCCCTTTTTCTTCATTATACCTCCGCGCGCGGTCAAAAGCCATGCGACGAGACGTCAAATGGGGAGGGCGTTTGAACGATGAAAGGAGATAAAAGCCGTGTTTTGCTTTCAAAATGAGCGCACAAGGAGCTTGACTTGCATGGAGACCAGCGTTCTTAAAAATCTGCGCGTACAGAGCGTATTTGATGCGGGCTTTTTCCTTCACGACTTTCAGCGCGATCCGAATTTACACAGTCACCTGAACCATGAGCTGTATTTTGTGGAATCGGGCGCCTGCACGGCGCGTTGTGCGGATACGTTGTATACGCTTGATGAGGGCGATCTTCTTTTGATCAATGCGGGGACGGAGCATAGCGTGTGCCACCTGACCGCGGACGCATCCGTTTATTCACTTCGTTTTTCCTTCTACACGGTCGGAAAGGAGACGGAAAATACCGCACTTTTTGCGGCTTTATCTGCGCCCATCCATTTAAAAAACGCCACCGCCCTTGTCGAGCTGCTCGGATGCGTGCGGCTCGAGATGGCGGAGCAGAGACCGCTCTATGGTGAAAAGCTCTCTGCGCTTCTTCGCCTTTTCTACGTCGAGCTTGTCCGCCGTCTGACGGACAGCACGCCGCTTGCGGCGGTGACGCATCCCTTTTCCATTGAGCCGGCGTCGCTGGCGGGGAAGTGGTCGCTCTCTGAGGAGACACCGCAGGACTTTTATATGGAGACGATGGACGAGTTTTTCACACACCTTTCGCCGAGCAATGCAACGCTTTCTGAGCTTGCGCGGCGGCTGTATCTCAGTATCAGTCAGACACAGCGCCTGGTCAAACGGTATTACGGTGTCTCCTTTCAAAAAAAGCTGATCGAAGCGAAGGTGATGCACGCATGCCGGCTGATCGTGCAGACAAGCCTCTCGCTTGAGCAGATCGCCGCCGACGTCGGCTACGACTCCTACAACGCATTTTTCAAGGCGTTTGTCGCGGAAACGGGTCACCCCCCGTCCACCTACCGCGCGGCGTGGCTTGCGGCAAAAAACGAGCAATATAAAGAAGGCTGAAGGAAATGAGCGTGTTCTTAGCGGAGAATTTGAAATCTCCACTAAGTGCGAGCATCGCATTTGACTGGTCAAACGCAAAATGGGCTAAGCCAAAACCCATAT